>CAYGQQ010000004.1:61322-61920 GCA_964352105.1 uncultured Rhodobacterales bacterium
CATATGTACGCCTCTGGCCGCTCCGGCTGGGCCGATATGGAACTGGACGGTCCCCGAAAAGACCTGTCCGCCCTTCTTGACCTGATCGTCGAGCATGTCGAGCCTCCCAAACAGATGGAGCGCCGGAACGAGCCGTTTCGCATGCTGGCCACAACTCTGGGCGCTGACCCCTTTATTGGCCGATTGCTGACGGGCCGCGTCGAATCCGGTGCCATGAAAGCAGGCGAAACGATCAAAGCGCTGTCGATGGATGGCTCCCGGGTGGAGCAATTCCGCGTCACGAAAATTCTGGCCTTCCGTGGCCTGAACCAAGTGGCCATCGAGGTCGCAGAAGCCGGTGATATCGTGTCGCTGGCAGGTATGTCAAAAGCCACCGTCGCAGACACGCTGTGTGCGGTCGATGTGGTCAATCCAATCCCTGCGCAACCGATTGACCCGCCCACCATCACCGTGACCTTCGGCATCAACGACTCCCCGCTTGCCGGGCGCGACGGCAAGAAGGTCCAGTCTCGCGTGATCCGCGAACGTCTGCTGAAAGAGGCGGAATCGAACGTCGCAATCAAAGTCACCGATACGCCGGGCGGCGACGCGTTTGAGG
>CAYGQQ010000004.1:61930-63319 GCA_964352105.1 uncultured Rhodobacterales bacterium
GAGCATCTCCCGCCCGCAGGTTCTTTTCCAGGACGGCGAAAACGGTGAGCGTCTGGAGCCCATCGAAGAGGTCACCATCGACGTCGATGACGAATATTCCGGCGCAGTGATCGAAAAGCTGACCGGCGCGCGCAAGGGCGAGCTGACGGAAATGAAATCCGCAGGCGCGGGCAAGACCCGCATCATCGCCAACGTCCCCTCACGGGGCCTGATCGGCTACCACGGTGAATTTCTGACCGACACCCGCGGCACTGGTGTGCTCAACCGCGTGTTCCACGAATGGGCCCCGCATAAGGGCGACATTCCGGGCCGCCGCGCAGGTGTTCTGATCTCCATGGAGAACGGAACTTCCGTGGCCTATGCGATCTTCAACCTTGAAGACCGTGGCAAGTTCTTCATCGGCGCACAGGAAGCGGTGTATCAAGGCATGATCATCGGCGAACACTCCCGCGAGAACGATCTGGAAGTGAACCCGCTGAAAGGCAAGAAGCTGACGAACGTGCGCGCGTCGGGTACCGACGAGGCCGTGCGTCTGACAACACCGGTAAAAATGTCGCTTGAACAAGCCATCGCCTATATCGATGATGACGAGCTGGTCGAGGTCACCCCCAACGCCATCCGCCTCCGCAAACGCTACCTCGACCCCCACGAGCGCAAACGCCAGTCGAGATCAGCGGGATAGGTGCTGGTTTAGGTGTTTGGTACGAATGGCTAATGTGCGGACGAAGTGAGCTTTCCCCGTGGTCGCGCTAACGGCCACTTATGGAAATCGAAAACACAATGTTTTTCATTTCATCTTAGGTCTTTAAAGGCGCGCAACGCCAGCCCGACAAATAGTATTTCATAGGCCAGAAACAGGTACATGATAGTATTCGCGGGCCCATCCAACATCATGCCAATTAAGCGCCCAATTGCCATCAGGCCAAGGATCAAGGCCAATGCCAAGAGCCCGGCGCATCGAGTCTGCGGTTCCTTGTTTAGCATTTGAAAGACCAACCCAACGCCGAGCAGAACGCCCCCATAGGTTGCTCTCATATCCATCAATCCAGACGGTGTCGCAGGAACGTCACCCGTCACAATCTGGCTGGCATATGTTGGAAACAGTAGAAACGAAACGCCAACAAAGGCAAAAACCAACGCGTTAAACAGTAACAATGAACGACCCGATAGCATTACGGTTCCCAAGTTCCTATTCTACGTTTTGACTAAAAGTAAGCGTTACGTATGTGATAGTATCGTTGGGCTCAAGTACAACCAAAACGACCACAATCGTTGCTGCATCGAGAATGTAGTCATTTTTGGCAACCAAGTTTACATTCTGGCATTTCATTGGCTGCGACATAAGAAGCAGACAGTCGTGCGCGCTGCAGCATCCGGTAAAATTGGCTG
>CAYGQQ010000005.1:0-63115 GCA_964352105.1 uncultured Rhodobacterales bacterium
GGGGTAGACAGCAAGTCGCTGGCCATCATGTCTCCGTCCAATCATTGCACTATGTTTGGCACTGAAGTGGTTAAGAGACGATGAAGAGAAAATGCAATCTCAAAGTTTCTCAGAAAAATCTTCCAACATCATGAAAATAAAAGAAAGTTAAGTCCTAAAAATGTGTTTAAGAAACAGCATACCTGACGCGTGTTTCGTCCAGCAGGCTCCGCCCTCGCCATTTCTGGGGAGGAGAATTAACGATGATCTCACAGGACCCGGTGTGGACATACGCGTCTGTTACCGAGTCGCAGAGCCGCCAACGGTCAATCCACCGATCATCAAACTTGGCTGCCCGACACCCACAGGGACCCATTGGCCGGCCTTGCCGCAGTTCCCAATCCCGGGATCAAGTGCCATATCATTGCCGATCGCGCGGATCTGTTTCAGCGCCGTTGCCCCGTCGCCGATCAGGGTCGCGCCTTTCACGGGCGCACCGACTTTGCCGTTCTGGACCCGGTAGGCCTCGGTGCAGCTGAACACAAACTTGCCGTTGGTAATATCAACTTGACCGCCCCCGAAGCCCACAGCGTAAATCCCGTCTTTAAGATCTGCGACCATGTCAGCGGGGTTGTCCTGCCCATTCAGCATATACGTGTTGGTCATGCGCGGCATCGGCGCATGGGCATAGCTTTCGCGCCGCCCGTTGCCAGTGGGCTTCACGCCCATCAAGCGCGCATTTTGGCGGTCCTGCATATAGCCCACCAGGACGCCGTCCTCGATCAGGACGTTTTTGCCGCTGGGCGTGCCCTCATCATCCACGGAGATCGACCCGCGCCGGTCCGGGATCGTGCCATCATCGAGAACTGTGACTCCCTTGGCCGCAATTTGCTGGCCCATCAGACCGGCAAAGGCCGAGGTTTTCTTGCGGTTGAAATCGCCCTCCAGGCCGTGCCCGATTGCCTCGTGCAGCAAGATGCCGGGCCAGCCGGGGCCAAGCACAACATCCATGATGCCCGCAGGCGCAGGCTCCGCATCAAGATTGACCAAGGCAATGCGCAGCGCCTCACGGGTCAGCGCCTGCCAATGGGAGGGCTCAAGAAGCCCGTCCAGCATGGTACGGCCACCGCCGCCCATCCCGCCACTTTCACGGCGTCCGTCTTGCTCTACGATGACACTGACATTCAGGCGCGCCATCGGGCGATCATCGCTGACAAGCGTGCCGTCGGGCCGCAAAATAGCGACCTCTTGATGAGAGGCCGCTAAAGTTGCCGAGACCTGCACCACCCGAGGATCAAGCCCGCGCGCAAAGGCGTCGATCTCACGCAAAACGTCTACTTTCACCGCAAATGCAAAGCCGTCCATCGGATTCAGATCAGAATAAAGCTTGGTATTTGTGGCTTGCGGGCTGGCCGCCATCGTGCCGCCACCATCGCCGACGGCCAATTTCGCTGTACTGCCAGCGCGGACCAACGCCTGCTCGGAGATTTCAGTGGCATGAGCATAGCCTGCGGTTTCGCCTTTGACGGCGCGCAAACCGAACCCCTCGGAGGCATCATAGCTAGCAGTTTTCAGGCGGCCATCATCGAAGGAAAACACCTCACTCCGGCGACGCTCAAGGAACAACTCCCCATCATCTGCTCCCGCTGTTGCGTCCTGCAGTACGGCCAAAGTCCGGTCCTGATCCAGATGCGTCTGAAACGGGCGGAATGCGGAAGAGGTGGCGTTGTTCAATGGGTGTTCCTTGTTCGGTCGCGTATCCCGCGATTGCGGGACACTTTTTGCCTGCGGCATGGTAGCGCGAGACTGCGTCTCAGGCTTGCCCCACCTTTGCTAATATGGTTTGTGCAGCCAAAGACGCAACGGGTGTTTGTGATTTTGCAGCCACCCTGAAGAAAACACGGGAAGAGACGTATGCGATTTACGACAGCTTTTGCAGGAATTGGGGCAGCATTGGCAGCCCCGGCCGCGTTCGCACAAACAGCCATTGAAGATCTTGAGATCGTTGGGAAACCGGTTCCCGACGGGATCAACTTCCAGCCAGCCGTCACAGAATTGATGCGCGAAATCAAATGGTTGGACGATTTTCTCCTGATCATCATTACAGTGATTACGCTCTTTGTGACACTGCTTCTGGCGTGGTGCGTTGTCCGCTACAACGCCAAGCGGAACCCTGAGCCTGCGACGTTCACGCACAATTCCCCGCTGGAAGTTGCGTGGACATTGATCCCGGTTCTGATTCTCATTTTCATCGGTGCTTTCTCGGTTCCGGTGCTGTTCAAGCAGCAACGCATCCCGGAAGGTGACATTGTCATCAAGGTCACAGGTTACCAGTGGTACTGGGGCTACGAATATGTCGACCACGATTTCGCCTTTGACAGTTTTATGATCGGCGCTGGTGTCAACAAATTGACCGATGACGTTGAAGCCGAGCTGATCGAAGCAGGCTACACACGTGACGAATTCCTTCTGGCGACAGACACATCCGTTGTTGTGCCGGTCGGCAAGACAGTTGTTATGCAGGTCACTGGCGCGGACGTGATCCACTCCTGGACGATCCCGGCCTTTGGCGTGAAGCAAGATGCCGTGCCCGGCCGTCTAGCGCAGCTTTGGTTCACCGCAGAGAAAGAGGGTGTTTACTTCGGCCAATGCTCCGAGCTTTGCGGCCAAGCCCACGCCTATATGCCGATCACCGTGAAAGTGGTCAGCCAGGAGGTTTATGACGAATGGCTTGATGGCGCGATTGAGGAATATGCGGGCACACCTCGCAGCCTCATCGTCGCAGCGGCCGAGTAAAGGGAAGGGCGGGTTCGACCCGCCCGACGCATCTGATGTCAGACGCCACTCAGCAAATCGGAACCACAGAGCCTAACGAGGCGCAGTTCAGTGACTATGTCGCACTGCTCAAGCCGCGTGTGATGTCTTTGGTTGTGTTCACAGCGGCTGTTGGTGTGTTTGTGGCCCCTGTCGCAGTGCATCCGTTCATAGCATTAGTTGCGATCTTGTTCATTGCGCTGGGCGGCGGTGCCTCCGGCGCGCTGAACATGTGGTATGACCACGACATTGACCTGATCATGAAGCGCACGGCCAAGCGCCCTGTGCCAGCGGGCCGTGTTCAACCCGGTGAAGCGCTGAGTTTCGGTCTTTGGTTATCGTTCATCTCTGTTGTGATGTTAGGCCTTGTGGCCAATTGGATGGCCGCTGCGATCCTGGCTTTCACAATCTTCTTTTACGTCGTCATCTATACGATCTGGCTGAAACGCTGGACGCCGCAAAACATCGTCATCGGTGGCGCGGCAGGGGCGTTTCCGCCGATGATCGGCTGGGCTGTGGCCACCGGTGGTGTCTCGGTGGAAAGCGTGTTGATGTTCTGCCTGATTTTCATGTGGACGCCGCCGCATTTCTGGGCCTTGGCGTTGTTTATGAACGAGGATTACTCCAAAGCGGGTGTTCCGATGTTGACCGTGACCCACGGTCGCCGCGAAACCCGCAAGCAGATCCTGATCTACACCGTGCTCTTGGCCCCCTTGGCTGTCGGCACGGCGTTTACCTCTATCGGCGGCTGGATTTATTTGGCCGCGGCACTGGTTCTGAATGCGCGCTTCCTGATGGGCGCTTGGAAATTGTGGCAACGTAACGAGGCGCAGGCCGAAGCGGACAAATACGCCGCCGAGAAGAAATTCTTCCGCCTGTCGCTCAGCTATCTGTTCCTGCATTTCGGCGCGCTCCTGCTGCAAGCGATCTGGGTCAAACTTGGCATGGGAGCTTGGTAATGGCATTTCGCGAAGAACATGAAATTCACAAGCGCCGTTTTGGCCGCAATGTTGGTCTCGGGCTGGTGCTGCTGGCATTCGTGGCAATCATCTTCGGCGTGACCATCGTGAAGGTTTCCAATGGCGGCATGGTCGAGGCATTTGACCACGCAGTTCGCCCCTCCATCACCGTTCCGGAGGGCAATTGATGCTGAAGAATATGGAGCCGAAGCACCGCACGCTGACCTATCTGTTGGCAATTGTCTGCACCATGGTCTCTTTGGCCTTTGCGTCCGTGCCGCTCTACGACTGGTTTTGCCGGGTCACGGGCTATGGCGGGACAACGCTGCAAGCCGATGCGGGCTCTGACATCACGCTCGATAAAACAATCAACATCAGGTTCGACGGCTCGCTCAGCTCAGAGATGCGTTGGGAGTTCAAACCCGTTGAGCGCCAGATGGACATCCGCATCGGCGAGACCGGCATCGCCTTTTACGAGGCCTATAACCCGACGGACCGGCCCATCGCAGGCTCTGCAAGCTATAATGTCTTTCCGTTTACCGTGGGCGGGTTCTTCACCAAGATTGATTGCTTTTGCTTTACCGAGCAGGTTCTGCAACCCGGTGAGCGGGTGATGATGCCGGTGACATTCTATGTCGATCCCGAAATCGTCGATGACCCGGACGGAAAACATGTCGAGAGCATCACGCTCAGCTACACATTCTACGAAATAGACCTGCCGGAAGCGCAGGCTTCGCTGGACACTGAGACCAGCACTGATATCAATTAAAAGAAAGCCCATACGAGGGATCCCAAATGGCACACGCAAAAAACCACGACTATCACATCCTCCCGCCGTCAATTAATCCGTTTGTCGGGGCCGTCGGCGCTTTCGTCATGCTGTCTGGCGCAGTTGTCTGGATGCATGATGGCACGCCATACATGTTCTTCATCGGCTTGGCGGCGGTGCTCTATACGATGTTCACGTGGTGGAGCGATGTTGTGGAAGAAAGTCAGGTTGGCGATCACACACCGGTGGTCCGTATTGGCCTGCGCTACGGCTTTATCTTCTTCATCATGTCCGAGGTCATGTTCTTCGTGGCCTGGTTCTGGTCTTTCTTCAAACACGCCATGTACCCGATGGGTCCCGAAAGCCCGCTGGTTGACGCGGTTTGGCCACCTGCAGGGATTGAAACCTTTGACCCATGGCACTTGCCGCTGATCAACACGCTGATCTTGTTGTGCTCTGGCGCTGCGGCCACTTGGGCGCACCATGCGCTGGCCCATGAAAACAACCGTCAGGACCTGAAAAACGGTCTGATCCTGGCGATCGCATTGGGTGCCTTGTTCACGGTGTTCCAGGTCTATGAATACAGCCACGCGGCGTTCGGGTTCTCCGGCAACATCTACGGGGCCAACTTCTTCATGGCGACGGGCTTTCACGGCTTCCACGTCGTGGTCGGCACGATCTTCCTGGCGGTGTGTTTGCTGCGCGCTTACGCGGGCCACTTCACCCCGGAAAAGCATGTGGGTTTCGAGGCCGCGGCCTGGTACTGGCACTTCGTTGATGTGGTCTGGTTGTTCCTGTTTGCAGCTGTCTACGTCTGGGGCGGCTGATACGCAAAATTGCAGTGTCGGAGCCTCCGGCGGAGGTACTTGACCCAAAAAGAAGCACATGCGCGGGGGCGGCAACCCTCGCGCATTTTTCAATCGGAGGCGGCGCGATGAGGCGCATGATTGTTCCCGCATTATTCGGACTTGTTGGCTGTGCGATCCTGATCTCCCTGGGGATGTGGCAGGTTCAGCGTCTGGCGTGGAAAGCGGCTGTACTGGCCGAGATTGACGCTCAGATTGAAGCGACACCCGTGGCCCTGCCGCGCGCGCCGGAGCCGGGTGCAGATACCTATCTTGCAGTTGCTGCTGAGGGCCGCATCCTTCCAGAAGAGCTGCATGTGTTGGTATCGATCAAACGTGTCGGCGCGGGCTACCGGGTGATCTCCGTTTTTGAGACGGAGGGGCGGCGGGTCCTGCTGGATCGCGGTTTCGTGCCGGTAGACCAGAAAGATGCAGACCGCCCCGCGGTGACTACCCGCGTTGAGGGCAATCTGCATTGGCCCAACGAGATTGACAGCTTCACACCGGAGCCGGACCTCGATCGCGACATTTGGTTTGCGCGCGATGTCCCACGCCTGGCGGATGTTTTGGACACCGAACCCGTGATGATCGTTTTGCGTAGCTCCGATGAACCAGTGCAGGCGGTGATGCCTGTGCCTGTCAACAGCGCGGGCATTCCCAACGATCATCTTCAATATGCAATTACGTGGTTTTCGCTGGCGGTGTTGTGGTTTGGGATGACACTCTATCTGCTTTGGCGTATCAGGCAGCGGACCGTCTGAGGAAAGAAACGATGCAATATATTTCGACCCGTGGAACAGCCCCCGTTTTGAACTTCGAGCAGGCGATGTTGACCGGGCTTGCGCGCGATGGCGGGCTTTATGTGCCGCAGTCCATTCCGACCCTGGGCGTGGACAAGATGCGCAGCTTTCGCGGTATGTCCTATGAAGAGGTGGCCTTCCATGTGATGAAGCCCTTCATCGGCGACACATTCACGGATGCTGAATTTCAGGAAATCATCGCCAACGCCTATGCCGGTTTTGGCCACAGCGCGCGCGCGCCTTTGGTGCAGTTGGGCGCGAACCACTTCCTGCTGGAACTGTTTCACGGACCGACTTTGGCGTTCAAAGATTTTGCGATGCAGTTGATTGGGCAGATGTTTCAAAAGGCGCTGGGCCGGTCCGGGCAGCGGGTCACAATTGTGGGCGCGACATCCGGCGATACGGGCTCTGCCGCGATTGAGGCGTTCAAAGGTCTCGATGCGGTTGATGTCTTTATTCTTTACCCGAACGGGCGGGTATCCGAAGTGCAGCGCCGCCAGATGAGTACGCCGCCGGAGGCCAATGTTCATGCGCTGGCGGTGGAAGGTGATTTCGATACGTGTCAGGGCGCGCTGAAAGACATGTTCAATGATTTTGAGTTCCGCGACGGGGTGCGCCTTGCTGGCGTGAACTCGATCAACTGGGCGCGGGTCTTGGCACAGGTGGTCTACTACTTCACCTCAGCCGTGTCGTTGGGCGCGCCGGACCGGAAGGTCAGCTTCACTGTGCCCACCGGCAATTTCGGCGACATCTTTGCGGGTTATATCGCGCAGCAAATGGGCCTGCCGATTGAGCAACTGGTGATCGCCACCAACCAGAACGACATTTTGCACCGGGCGCTTAGCACCGGTGCCTATACAACCGAGGGTGTGATCCCCTCGATCAGCCCGTCGATGGATATTCAGGTCAGCTCCAACTTTGAGCGCGCCTTGTTCTTTGCCTATGGCAAGGACGGGGCGGCTGTGGCCCAGCAGATGGAGGCGTTGAAAGCGGAGGGTGCATTCACGATTTCCCAAGGGGCGATCGAGGCGCTGCGCCAGACTTTCGTATCGGGGCGCGTCAGCGAAGACGAAACATCGGCAATGATCAAAACGGCCCATGCTGAGATGGGGGAACTTTTATGCCCGCATTCCGCCGTTGGCGTCAAGGTTGCGCTGGATCATCAAGGGGCCACCCCGATGATCACCCTGGGCACCGCCCATCCGGCGAAATTCCCAGCCGCGGTGGAGGCCGCTTCCGGTCTGCATCCCCCCTTGCCCGACCGGATGGCTGATCTTTATGATCGCGCGGAACGTATCACTGAACTGCCCGGCGACGTGTCTGCCATTCAGGCGGTCATTCGCGAAAGGATCCGCACTTGAGCCAACAACTGCACACGCTTCCAAACGGTTTTCGGGTCGTGACCGAGCATATGCCCGGGCTGGAAAGCGCCTCTATCGGGGTTTGGGTCAACGCGGGTGGACGCCACGAACGCGTCGAGCAAAACGGCATCGCGCATTTTCTGGAACATATGGCGTTCAAGGGAACCAAGCGTCGCACTGCTTTGCAAATCGCTGAGGAAATTGAGGATGTTGGCGGCTATATCAACGCCTATACCTCCCGCGAAGTCACCGCTTACTATGCCCGTGTCCTGAAAGCAGATGTGCCGCTCGCGTTGGATATCGTGGCAGATATTCTGCGCAATCCGGTCTTTGACCCGCGCGAGATAGAGGTGGAGCGCGGCGTGATTTTGCAAGAGATCGGGCAATCGCTGGATACGCCCGATGATGTGGTGTTCGATTGGTTGCAGGAAGCGGCCTACCCCGAACAGCCCATTGGTCGCACAATCCTTGGCCCCGCAGAACGGGTGCGCAGCTTTGGGCGCAGCGATCTGTCGGGCTTTGTTGACGAACATTACGGACCCGATCAGTTGATCCTTTCGGCGGCAGGAGCCGTCGATCATGACCAGATCGTGCGGATGGCCGAGGACCTGTTTGGCGATATGGTCCCGCGTCCAAGCCAGCCCGCACATTCCGCAATGTTCACTTCCGGGGAGCGGCGCGAGATCAAAGACCTGGAGCAGGCGCATTTCACACTAGCCTTTGAAGCGCCCGGTTACCGCGATGATGCCTTTTATGCCGCGCAAGTGTTTGCGATGGCCTTTGGCGGCGGCATGTCGTCTCGCCTGTTTCAGGAAGCGCGCGAAAAACGGGGTCTGTGCTATTCGATTTTTGCCCAGATCGGCAGCTACTCAGACACGGGCATGATGACGGTATATTCCGGCACTTCGGCCAGTGACATTGCCGGTTTGGCAGACCTGACAATCGACGAATTGAAGCGCAGTGCCGACGACATGACAGAGGCCGAAGTGGCGCGGGCACGGGCGCAAATGAAGGCGGGGCTGCTGATGGGGCTTGAAAGCCCGTCGTCCCGCGCGGAGCGTCTGGCCCGGCTCATCGGTATTTGGGGGCGTGTGCCCCCGCTAAGCGAAACCGTGGCCAAAATTGATGCGGTCGATGTGGCGCAGGTCAAAGCTATGGCATCTCAAGCATTGCTGGGCGGCAAAGCAGCGATGGCGCTTTATGGCCCTGTGCAGTCGGCGCGCGATTTAAGCGATGTAGAACGACGCATGGCCGCCTGATGCTGGGACGAAAGCGGAAAGTACGGATCGAAACGGAGCGGATGACGCTGCGCCTGCCACAACATTCCGACTTTCTGAAATGGGCAGCACTACGGTCCTCCAGTATTGAATTTCTTGCCCCTTGGGAGCCGAGCTGGGCCACAGATCACCTGTCACGCAAGAGCTTCACGAACCGGGTCTACTGGGCGCAACGCTCCCTGAACTCCGGCAATGCGATGCCGGTATTTCTGGAACGCCGCGAAGACCACGCGCTTTTGGGGGCGATCACGCTCGACAATATCCGCCGCGGTCCTTCACAAGCAGGCACCTTGGGCTACTGGATTGGGCAGACCCATGCTCGTAAGGGCTACATGCGCGAGGCGATCAATGCGGTCGTCCATCATGCCTTCACAACGCTGGATCTCAGCCGTGTGGAGGCAGCCTGCCTACCGGAAAATGCGGCCTCGCGCGGCGTGCTGGAAAAATCCGGGTTCAAATATGAGGGCGTTGCGCAAAGCTATCTGCAGATAAATGGGCGGTGGCGAAATCATGTGCTTTACGCAAATCTGCGCAGCGACAGGCGTGGTAAAACCGATATCGGCTAGCCGCCCGCACCATTTGTGATTTGCCAGAATCGACCGTTCCTCTAGGTTATTATTCAGGAGGTCTGGATATGCGTATTTTTACGATCCTATTGATGGTGCTTGCCACGGGGCTTCCTGGACTGGCAACGGCACAAGACCGCAGACCCAGCCATTGCATTGCGCTGGCCGATGCCGCACCAGGGGTAAATTTCGTCCATAAGGCGAACTGGGAAGAACCCTTGGACGACTATTCCGTGCGCCTCAGTTATATTGATCATGCGATGTTCCTTTTGCAAACCCATGGCGGTTTGAGCGCAGTGACCGACTATACGGGCTTTCTTGGTATCGCGGATTTCGTCCCCGACGTGGCCACGATGAACCACGCCCATACCAGCCATTGGACAACTGCGCCCGATCCGCGCATTCCGCATGTGCTGAAAGGCTGGGGTGAGGCTGAGACGCCTGCGGATCACAACCTTGATCTGGGCGAAATGCTGGTACGCAATGTGACCACTGATATCCGCTCGCGGTATAGCGACGGGGTGGAGAAGAACGGCAACTCCATCTTCGTGTTCGAGGTCGCGGGGCTTTGCATTGGCCATCTTGGTCATTTGCACCACGAACCTGATGCTGCCCAATATGCCGCGCTTGGCCGTCTCGACGTGGTGATGGCGGCTGTTGATGGTGGCATGACGGTCGATATCGACACCATGACCCGAATTCTCAAGCGTCTGCGGTCCTCAATCGTGATCCCGATGCATTGGTGGGGGTCCAGTACGTTGCAACGCTTCGTTTCCGGCATGTCAGACACGTTTGATGCGGAATATCTCGACGGCTCCTCGTTGGAAGTCTCCTTGCGAACGCTGCCCTCCCGCCCGACGATCAAAGTCCTGCAACCGGTCTTTTTGCGATCTGATGACGAATAAGCGTTTTCCTTGACCCCAAGGCGCGCGATAACGCTGGTATGTTGAACCCTGTCACAGATGAATTTCAGAACGCGCTTCTGGCGCAATTGCCCGAAGGCGTACAGCGGGATCTGACACCCGCCTATCTGGAGGAACCGCGCGGGCGGTTTGCCGGGGGGGACGCACTTCTGCTGGTGCCTGATAACACTGCAGATGTCGCCCGCATCGTGACTGCCTGCAATGCGGCAAGCGTGGGCATCGTGCCCTATGGCGGCGGCACCGGTTTGGTGGGCGGCCAGATCGCCGCAGGCGGTCCGAAACACGTCGTGCTGTCGCTGGAACGGATGAGCGCAATCCGCGACGTTAACCCGACGGAGAATGTCCTGACCGCCGAGGCAGGCGCGATTTTGCAATCCGTGCAAGACGCTGCAGAGCAGGTGGACCGTCTGTTTCCGCTGTCGCTCGCCTCGGAAGGATCAGCACGGATCGGTGGCAACCTCGCGACCAATGCGGGCGGTGTGAACGTTTTGCGATACGGCAATGCCCGTGATCTGTGCCTAGGGGTCGAGGCTGTTTTGCCCGATGGCACCGTGTTGAACGGGCTGTCGCGTTTGCGCAAGAACAACACAGGCTATGACCTTCGCCACTTGCTGATCGGTGCGGAAGGCACGCTTGGGATTATTACGGCGGCCAGTCTGCGGCTGTTTCCCAAACCTGTAGCCGAAGGTGCCGCGCTCGTCGCGGTCAGGGACCCGCAAGCTGCGCTAGATCTGTTGTCATTGGCGCAGTCTCAACTGGGCGCACAGGTTTCAGCGTTTGAGCTGATACACAGGGCTGGCGTGGATATCCTGCAAGAGGTTGGCCCGGACGTGGCACAGCCATTTTCAACGGTGCCGGAATGGATGGTGCTCATTGATCTGGGCTGCGTCGCGGGGATTGATCCAAGTGAGGCGTTAGAGACCCTGTTCGAGCATGCGTTGGAACGGGACCTTGTGACCGACGGTTTGATCGCGCAATCTCTGGCTCAACGGGACGCTTTCTGGGCGATCCGGGAAAACATTCCAGAGGCGAACCGGCGCATCGGCTCCGTCTCCTCCCATGACATTTCGGTTCCCATCGCGCGCATCCCGGAATTCATCAATCGGGCAGGTCAGGAACTGTCGCAACTGGCAGAGTTTCGGATCAATTGCTTTGGCCATGTGGGCGATGGCAACCTGCATTACAACGTCTTTCCGACCCCGGGCAAATCCCGCGCGGATTACGAGGTCGAGCGTCCCCAGGTCAAACGCATCGTGCATGATCTGGTGGATGCGCTTGACGGATCAATTTCGGCGGAACACGGGATTGGGCGGCTTAAGAAAGACGATTTGAAGCGCTATGGCGATCCGGCGAAATTGGCGGCTATGCGGGCGATCAAAGCGGCGCTCGACCCCAAGGGGATCATGAACCCAGGTGCTGTGCTGCCGGATTAAGTCAATGATTTCCGGACATTTTCGGCGGTTAATGAGGACACGCGCACATTCGATTCCACAGTGACCCCACCGATATGCGGTGTCAGGATCAGGTTCGGCACGCCTTGAAAAATGGCACCTGCTTCGGCTGTCAAAGGCTCAGTCTCGAACACGTCGAGCGCCGCGCCTGCGATCTGACCTCGGCTAAGCGCAGTTGCCAAAGCAGCCTCGTCAACGACACCGCCGCGCGCCGCGTTGATCAACACGGCGGATTTGCGCATCGCCACCAAGGTTGTGGCGTTGATCAGGTGCTTGGTGCCCTCGGTCAATGGGACATGCAGGCTGACGACATCTGTGCTGACCAAAAGACCTTCCAGCGTGTCGTGGCGCGCCATGGTCTGCCAAAGTGCATCCTCGGACGGCACAAACGGGTCGAACCCCGCAACCGACATGCCCAATCCCCGGGCGAGCCTTGCTGTTTCACGCGCGATGGAGCCGCAGCCCACAAGGCCAAGCGTTTTGCCCGCAAGCTCCCCGCCGGACATTTCCTGACGGGGCCATTCGCCCGCTATCATCCGGGCCTGCCCAAAGTAAGCCCCGCGCAACAGCGCCATCGCCGAGGTGATCACGTATTCCGCCACGGAAAGGTCATTTGCGCCGGATGCCGGGTGAACCGAAATCCCTGCCGCTTTGCAGGCCTCAAGGTCGATATTGTCCAGTCCGACGCCCAAGCGACCAACGGTTTTCAGCTTCGGCGCGGCCTCCAGAAGCGCGTCGCGAACCTGCGTCCGGTTGCGCACGATAATGCCCTCCGCCTCTGCCAGAGAGGCGAAGAGCTTGTCTTCATGATCGACCAACTCCGGGTCATAGAGCACGTCGAAATCGGTCCGAAGGTCCTCGACGGCGGCTTCATCCATAAACTCGGAGATGACGATCTTTTTCATATCAGGCGTTCCGCTCTGCGACGGTGTTCATGAAGCGGTCGCGGATCACAACAGGGTCCATCGTGATGACAGGCACCTTGATGTTGCCGCTTTCACATTTGGCCACGATGATGGTCATCTTGTCACCTGCCAGCGCGTCTTTTACCGTTTGCACAGTCTCTTCCGCATTGCAGACGACGACGTTTTCGCATCCGCATGCCTCAGCCACTTTTTCCAGCTTTGTGAGTTTGCCGGCATAAGTCGGCTGGTCACCGGTGGATCCATAGGACCCATTGTCGATGATCAGCAGCACGTAGTTGTCGGCCACGTTATTCGCGATGGTCGGCAGCGTGCCCATGTTGGTCAGGACAGAGCCATCCCCGTCCACAACCAGAACCTTCTCCTTTTGAGCAAGCGCAAGGCCTAACCCGATGGAGGAGGCCAGACCCATTGTGCCAAGCATATAGAAGTTCGACGGTTGGTCGTCGATCATGTGCATTTCCTGGCTTGGAAGGCCGATATTCATGACGGTCAGCGTGTCCTTGATCGTTGGCGCGAGCTCGCGCAGGATGTCAGAACGGATCATATCAGTAGCCTCCCCAGAACGTTGCATCGGTCAGAATGGCGACCGGTTTGTTGCACATGAATGTGTATTTCAGGATCGCATCCAGCTCGGCCTCGTCGCCTTGCTTGTGGAAGTGATAGGTCGGGATGTTCAACTGCGCCAGAAGCGCTTTGGTGTGCACAGCCATCTCCGCCTGACAGGCCACGGGCTCTTTCAGCTCACCCCGATACGAGATCAGCATCGGCAACGGCATCCGGTAGAATTGTGTCAATGTTACCAATGTGTTGATGGTCACGCCGATGGCTGTGTTCTGCATGATAATGGCAGAGCGCTTGCCGCCCATGAAGGCACCGGCGCACAGCCCCATGCCTTCGTCTTCCTTGTTGGACGGGATGTGATAGATACTTTCCTCAGCCTCTACCGCATCAATAACACCACCCAGCTGTTTGCACGGCACGGTGGTTACAAACTCGATCTTGTTCTTCACAAAATCTTCGACAATTCTGTCGCTCACCGACATGGCGCAGCTCCCTTGGTTGGTAAATCTGTGCCTTCTTGGGGTAAAAGTTTTCTTTTTGCAAATCATCAAGTTTTTACAAAATGTAAAGCAACGCTTTATAAAACAAGTGTCGGATACGCGTCGGACTTCCGTCGGACTTCCGTCGGGCAACCCTGTTGCCTTGTGGCGGGGCTATTTCTGCGCGGCGACGCGCGCAAGCTCTTCAATAAGGCGGCCGACAAGCGGGCCTTTGGTGCTGTCGCCGCGCGTCAGAATCCCCAAGGCGCGCACCATCGGATATGTGGTCAGCGGCAGCTTTCGCAGACCGGCAAAGGTGCTGTCAGGCACGCAGATATCTGGCACGACGGAAATGCCCAGCCCGTGCCCCACCATGGAGGCGACTGTTTCAATGGATTCAAGCTCCATCGCAGTCTCTGGCGTGATCCGGTTCTTCTTCAGCCACGCACCTGCCAAAACACCTGCCGCCGCCCGTCTGGTGTGGCGAATATAGGGATGCGTTTTCAGCAGTTGGATCGGATCATCACCCGCCAGATCAGGGGCGGTGATCAGTACCAAAGGCTCGCGCGTGATCTCCTGCCAGTTCAAGGCAGCATGTCCGGGCCCTGCCTCCGAGGTGATCGCGGCGTCCAGCGCGCCGCGCTCCACCTGTTCCAGCAGATCATCGGACAAACCGGGCACGACGCGGATGCCCAGATCGGGCGTGCTGCTGAGCAGGCGTTTCACGGTTTGCGGCACCAATCCGCGCAAGGTGGAGGGAACCGCACCCAACACCAACTGCCCGGAGATCTGGGTGGGTTGGCTTTGCATGAAACTGTCATAACGCGCCACGACCGCGCGCGCGTCTGGGATCAGAGCATTGCCGACCGCATTCAGCCGCGGTGTGCGTGCGCTGCGATCAAACAGCGACGCGCCCATCGCCTCTTCCAGCCGGCGCATCTGTTGGCCGACCGCTGCCTGCGTGACATGGACCCGCTGGGCCGCACCGGCGAGGCTGCCACTTTCATAAACGGCGATCAGGGTGCGCAGCAGCGTGATCGACATTGTTATAGCTTGGTCACGGTGATGCCCTCGGCCTCAAGACCTGCACGGACCTGACTTGCGATGGCCACGGCCTCGGGCGTGTCGCCATGGCAGCAGATCGTGTCGATCCGGGTCTCAACCTCTTTGCCGCTTTCGGCGATAATCGCGCCCGTCTTTACCATGTTCACGATCCGCTCGGCTGCAAAACTTGCATCATGGATCACCGCGCCGGGCAAGCTGCGATCGACCAGCGTGGCGTCATCATTATAGGCGCGGTCCGCGAATATTTCCCCGGCCCAGTTGCAGCCCAGTTCGCGCACGACCTTTTCCATGACCGTGCCTGACAATACCATGATGACGATATCGGGATCGACCTCCAAAGCGGCTTCAAAACACGCCCGGGCCATCGCCTCATCGGCCATGGCCATGTTCGACCAGGCCCCGTGGATTTTCAGGTGCCGGACGGTACCACCAGCGGCTTTCGCCATCGAGAGCGACGCCCCCAGCTGATAGCGGATCCAGTTTTGCAGCGTCGGCAGCGGGACATGCATCTTGCGCCGGCCAAACCCCTGCAGGTCTTGAAATCCGGGATGGCAGCCAATGCCCACGCCCTTGTCAAGCGCCAGCGCCATGGTTTCAGCCATCACATCAGGATCGCCCGCATGAAAGCCGCAGGCGATATTGGCCGAGGTCACGATGTTGAGAAGGCCCGCGTCATTGCCCATGACCCAAGGTCCGAAACTTTCGCCCATATCGGCGTTCAGGTCGATCTTCGTCCCCATATCAGTCCTTCCCAGCGGTCACGCCGCTGATCAATTGGTAGCCCAGCAAGTTGCGGATATCATGCGGGTCCCGCACCAAGGGAGCAAGCGCCGCGTCAAGCTTTTTGCGGGTCGCTTGCAGGTTCAGATGGGCGTTTTGAGCAGCCTCAGTCGTTATCATCTCGAACGTGGCGGTGGCTCCGGGCGCGGCTTGTGCGGCTTTTGGCAGGTCACCGGGGAAGATCGTGCCGATGCGCGGATAGCCCCCTGTGGTCTGGCAATCGGCCAGCAGAATAAACGGGCGCCCTTCGCCGGTCATTTGTACATCGCCGGGCAGAATGATCTCCGACAGGATGCTGAGCTGATCTTCCACCGCGAACGCGGCCCCGTTGAAGTTCAGTTCAACCCCTTGCCGGTTGCCGCGCGGGGTTCGGGTGAAGACAGTGTTTTGGAACCTTTCGACGGTCTCGGCGGAGAACATTTGGGTCTGGACGCTGGGCAACAGTCGGAGCGTGCCGCCATTGAAGCGGTCATCCACAGGCAGGCGCAGATTTGTCGGCGCGTCGGGTCTGTCCGCTCCGATAGGCAGTTCGGTTCCTTCTGTGATTTTCGGCCCAATGCCGCTGGCTTGATGGGTGGAGCGGCTTGCCAGAAACGGCTCCGTCGCCAAGCCGCCGCCAAAATGGACATAGCCGTAATTGCCGTAGCGCGCCGCACCAAGCTCCAGTCTTTGACCCGGTTGCATCAGGTGAGAGGCGTTCCACTGGGCAGGCTCCCCATCAATGCGCGCGGACATATCTGCCCCTGTCAGCGCGATCCGTGTGGGCGCGGTCACGCTGAGGTGCAGCCCGAAGCCCGCGATTTCAAGCGCGGCTGCTTCATTGGGCTGGCCCAGAAGCGCGTTGCCTTCCAGAAGCGCCAGCGTGTCTGCCGCCCCACCGCCTGACAGGCCAAACTGCATCTGTCCCGTCCAGCCAAGGTCTTGCACCGTCACGCCGGGTCCGGCCTTGTGCAGAACAACGCGGCGGGTCATGGGATCGTCTGGGCGGTGGCACCACCCATCCCATCTGTATTGGTGGCACCGAGCGCGTCGTATTCTTCGGGGGATATCGCGGGGAAGGTGACCTCGTCGCCGGGGCGCAGGGCAAACGGGGTGTAGCGGTCCAGTTTGAACCCTTCAAACGCCGTCAGACCAACCTGCCGCCACCCGGTCGGCGCGGGGATCGTGAAAAGGACAATTTGCGAGATCGCTGTGGTCACCGCCCCTTTCGGTACACGCGGTGTCAGACCCGATTGGCGCGGGATATGCCAGCCCTCGGGGAGCGTGCCCAGATACGGCTGGCCTGGTGCAAATCCAAGCGTCAGAACCCGCAGACGGGTGGTCGACAGGGCCGCAATTGTGTCTGCGTTGGTTTTGTCCACGGCTTCGGCAACCTGGGTCAATTGCGGGCCGTGATCACCGCCAAAAACCGTTGGAATGCGCCATAGCCTGCGCCCATCGGGAAGTGCGGCTTCCAGCCAGTTCTGCGTATCCAGCAAACCTTCAAGGTGTGTGTGCATTTCAGCGTGCGAAATCACTTCCGGGTTGAACGCGATATAGACCGAGGTCAGGGATGTGCTCGTCTCGGTCACACCAACCGGGGGGGACGCGTCAAGATGTGCGCGAAAGGCCAGTGCTGCGCGGTTTGCGCCGTCGCTGAAGGTTTGGGAGAAATTCACCAGCATCCCGCTAAACCCGATGGTCGCGATCTTCGTCGCGTGATCCGAGGGGGCGGGGGCTGGCACGTCGAGATCTCCGATATGAAAGGGCCTAACCTCTCTTACGGAATGCGCAACAAAAGCACAATTTCTAGAAATGCCGCCGAGGGTTTACTCTGCCGCGACCTCTTTGGGGTCCACCAACTCGATCAGGTCTTCCATGATCCGGTTCAGCTCAAAGTCTTTCGGCGTGTAGACCTTGGCCACGCCCATTGCGCGTAACCGGTTGGCGTCGTCTTCAGGGATAATGCCACCGGCGACAACGGGGATATGCCCTAGACCAGCGGCGTGCATCTTCTTCATTAGATCGCTCATCAACTCGATATGACTGCCCGACAGGATCGACAGGCCCACGACATGCGCCTGATCTTCTTGGGCGGCCGCGACAATCTCATCCGGCGTCAGCCGGATACCCTCATAGGCAATGTCCATGCCACAATCACGCGCACGCGCGGCGATCTGTTCGGCCCCGTTGGAATGCCCATCAAGACCCGGCTTGCCCACCAGAAACTTCAGGCGGCGTCCCAGCTTGTCGCTGACCAGATCAACCCGTGCGCGGATATCATCGAGGCCTTCCGTGCGGTTGGACGGATTGCGCGAAACACCCGTGGGACCCCGGTATTGTCCAAAGGCCGCGCGCACCATGTCGCCCCATTCGCCTGTGGTCACGCCTGCCTTCGCGGCTTCAATAGACGCAGGCATAATGTTTTCACCGGACAAGGCTGCCTGACGCAGCGCTTCCTTGGCGGCAGTGACCCGCGCATCATCCCGCAGCTCTTTCCATTGGGTGAGGCGGGCCAGTTGGTCGGCTTCAGCGTCCTTGTCAGAGACCATGATCGCGTCATCGCCTGCGGTTAGCGGGCTGGGCTCCGCGTTGGTGTATTTGTTGACGCCCACCACGGTGGTTTCCCCGGATTCGATGGTGTTGATCCGGGCGGCGTTGGCCTCCACCAGACGCGACTTCATATACTCAATGGCCTCATTGGCCCCGCCCATCCCGTCGATCGTGGCCAGCTCTGCGCGCGCGCCCTCTTTCAGCGCCTCGACCTTGCGATCGACAGCGGGGTTACCATCAAAGAGGTCGTCATATTCCAGCAAGTCCGTCTCAAACGCCATGATCTGCTGCATCCGAAGCGACCATTGTTGGTCCCAAGGGCGGGGCAGGCCAAGGGCCTCGTTCCACGCAGGCAGCTGCACGGCGCGGGCGCGGGCGTTTTTCGAAAGCGTCACGGCCAGCATTTCGATCAGAATACGGTAGACGTTGTTTTCGGGCTGCTGTTCGGTCAGGCCCAGCGAGTTCACCTGAACTCCGTAGCGGAAGCGGCGGAATTTTGGGTCCTCGACGCCGTAGCGTTCGCGGCAAATTTCGTCCCAGAGGTCCACAAAAGCGCGCATTTTGCACATCTCAGTGACAAAGCGGATGCCGGCATTCACGAAAAAGCTGATGCGCCCGACCATCTGCGGAAAATGCTCTGCCGGGACCTTGTCTTTGAGGTCGTCCAAAACAGCCGTGGCGGTGGCGAGCGCGAAGGCCAGTTCTTGTTCCGGCGTCGCGCCTGCTTCCTGCAAATGGTAGGAACACACATTCATCGGGTTCCATTTCGGCAAATGCGCGCGGGTATAGGCCGCAACATCCGTGATCATCCGCAGGGATGGTTTCGGTGGGCAGATATACGTGCCGCGCGACAGATATTCCTTGATGATGTCGTTTTGCACGGTGCCTTGCAGTGCGGAAATATCCGCGCCCTGTTCTTCGGCCACGGCAATATAAAGCGCCAAAAGCCAGGGGGCTGTGGCGTTGATTGTCATCGACGTGTTCATCTGATCCAGCGGAATGTCATCAAACAGCATCCGCATGTCGCCCAGATGGCTGACCGGCACGCCCACTTTGCCAACTTCGCCGCGCGCCAGTTCGTGATCGCTGTCATAGCCCGTTTGCGTCGGCAGATCGAAGGCCACGGAAAGCCCCGTTTGCCCTTTTGCCAGATTGCCCCGGTAAAGCGCATTGGAGGCCTTGGCCGTGGAATGTCCGGCATAGGTTCTAAACAGCCACGGGCGGTCTTTGGCGGGCGCTTTGGAGGTCTCGGTCATCGCAGGCTCTCGTGAATCGCTTCGGGTAATTTAATTACGTCTGAGCGTTCATACTTGGAATTTTATGCCAATGTCAATTCGCTGCGTTGCGGCATGACGGGATTTACCTTGTGCGGAAAGCCTGACAGTGTCGCGCGATGTTTACGACAGTCGAGTTACCTGTTTGGGCGTTGGTCCTGATCTGCCTTTTGGCAGCGGTAACGGCTGCGTCGCGCTTTTTGTTTCCGTCCGTCAGGTGGTTCTTCCGCAAACGGGCAGAGCGGGTCGTGGCGCGGTTGAACAAACGTCTGACCCGGCCCATTCAGCCCTTCAAGCTGGCGCGCCGCCACGACATGATCCAGAACATCCTCTATGATCCGGACGTGATCCGCGCCGTCAACCATTTCGCCGATGAGCAGCGCATTCCCGACAACGTGGCCTTTGAGACGGCACAGCGCTACGCCCGCGAGATCGTGCCGTCTTTCTCTGCCACGCTCTATTTTGCGTTCGGGATCAGGATCGCGCGATGGATGGCGACCTCGCTCTACCGGGTGCGGGTGTTTAACCGCGATGATGAAGCGCTGCGCAAGATTGACCCAGACGCCACGGTCATTTTCATCATGAACCACCGTTCCAACATGGATTATGTGCTGGTGACCTATCTTGTGGCCCCCGATACGCCCCTGTCCTATGCGGTTGGTGAATGGGCGCGGGTCTGGCCGCTCAGGCCGATCATCAAGATGATGGGTGGATATTTTATCCGCAGGCAGGCGCGCAATGCGCTCTACCGTAAAATTCTGGCGCGTTACGTGCAGCTATCCACGAAAGAAGGCGTTACCCAAGCCGTTTTCCCCGAAGGTGGCTTGTCGCGAACCGGGGCGGTTGGGGACCCCAAGCTTGGCCTGATCAGCTATATCCTCGACGGGTTCGACCCGCGTAAGTCCAATGATGTGGTGTTTGTGCCCGTGGGCCTGAACTATGACCGTGTGTTGGAAGACCGCGCCTTGGTCGCCTCAACCACCAAAGTGGGCGCGCGGTTCAAGTTTCGCATGTCGGTGGTGTTTCGCTATATCGGCCGCCATCTTTGGCAGCGCGTTACCGGGCGGTTTCACCGGCTTGGCTTTGCGGCCGTGTCCTTTGGCGATCCGGTTTCGCTGAAGGACTTCTATGATGGCGACGAGGTCAAGCTGGCCGAACGTTTGGGCGCGAAGCTGATGAAAGATGTCGCCGAGACGGTGCCGTTGATGCCCGTACCGCTGGTCTGCCAGGTGTTGGAGGTCACAGAGGGCACGATCACCCGCGAGGCGCTGCAAAACGGGTTCGACGCGCTGGTGGAGATGCTGTCGCCCGCAACCGACATCTGCCTGCCGCGGGCGGGTCCCGAGAAAGCCGTTACGGAAGCTTTGCGGATGTTGGAGGCGCGGGGCCTATTGCAGATCGATGGCGAGGTGATCACAGTCACCGACCGCAACCCGGATGTTTTGACCTATTATGCGTCCTCGATCCGGCATTTTCTGACCTAGCTCCAAAAACCGCCAAGAATCCTCTGCGACATAAAATTACAAAAAATGCTAATTTTGTGTTGTAATCTTGCGCGACGGATTTTATGGAGTATGCGTGCGGTGCAGAAAATGATTCTGCATTGCGGCATAATTAGGTTAGGATGGAGCAAGGCCAATGGCGCTCGATACGCAGGACAGTATGATGGACTTTAAAGCCCCCGAAAAAGACCTCTATGAGGTCGGAGAAATCCCACCACTGGGGTATTTGCCAAAGAAAATGTACGCGTGGGCGATCCGGCGGGAACGCCACGGAGAGCCTGAGCAGGCGTTCATGTCCGAAGTTGTCGACGTAAAACAGCCCGACAGCCACGAGGTTGTGGTGCTCGTGATGGCTGCAGGGGTCAATTACAACGGCGTCTGGGCTGGCCTTGGTGTCCCGCTCAGCCCCTTTGATGTCCACAAGGCCGAGTATCACATCGCAGGCTCTGACGCGTCTGGTATCGTTTGGGCCGTGGGTGACAAGGTCACGCGCTGGAAGGTTGGCGACGAGGTCGTGATCCATTGCAATCAGGACGATGGCGATGACGAGCATTGTAACGGCGGCGATCCAATGTTCTCCAATTCCCAACGGATTTGGGGCTACGAGACGCCGGACGGCTCTTTCGCGCAGTTCACGACAGTTCAAAGCCAGCAGCTTATGCCGCGGCCCAAGCATCTGAGCTGGGAAGAAAGCGCGTGTTATACACTGACGCTGGCCACTGCCTACCGGATGCTGTTTGGTCACCACCCCCATGAGCTGAAGCCCGGCCAGAACGTTCTTGTCTGGGGCGCATCTGGTGGTCTGGGCTCCTACGCGATCCAGCTGGCCAACACGGCAGGCGCTAATGCGATCGGCGTGATCTCCGACGAAAGCAAGCGGGACTTTGTCATGGGGCTGGGCGCAAAAGGCGTTCTGAACCGTAAGGACTTCAATTGCTGGGGCCAGATGCCCACCGTGAATTCCGACGAATATAAGGAATGGTTCGGCGAGGTCCGCAAGTTTGGCAAGGCAATCTGGGACATTACCGGCAAAGGCAACAATGTCGACATGGTGTTTGAGCATCCCGGCGAAAGCACGATGCCTGTGTCGGTCTTCGTGTGTAAGAAGGGCGGCATGGTCGTGATCTGTGCAGGCACCACGGGCTACAACCTGACCATGGATGCCCGTTACCTTTGGATGCACCAAAAGCGCGTGCAAGGCTCGCATTTTGCGCATCTCAAGCAGGCGTCTGCTGCCAACCAGCTGATGGTGGAGCGCCGCCTTGATCCGTGCATGTCCGAGGTCTTCCCCTGGGCGGAGATCCCGCAGGCCCATACCAAGATGCTGCGCAACGAACACAAGCCCGGCAACATGGCGGTTCTGGTGACAGCCACCCAAACCGGCCTTTCCACCTTCGAAGATACGTTGGAAGCCAGCCACAAGGTATGAATATCATTACTTGACGAGCGCGCCTGAATTTGGCCCGGAATCAACACCGATTCCGGGCCTTTTTCATATTAATTTCAATAATTTACAAGCTTACGCAACGATTTCATTGCTTTGCGAGAATCCGCCCTCGCTATTTTTGGGGAGTAGAAAATCGCGAATATTTTTCAAGCATTTCAAATGTTAGTCTTCTTCTTAACGAATGATTAACTGTTTTGAGAGGATGCTGTTTATGACGAATGATTGGATAATTGACGTACTAACCGACCTCAAGAAATTCTCTGCTTCGAACTCGATGGAAAACTTGGCAGAGCAATTGGATGACACGATTATTGTAGCAACATCCGCACTCAGGTCTTCAGGTCGGTCCATATGTCAAGTGGTAGGTGACAGTGAGCAAACTCGAGGATATGCAGAATCTCCTGACCCGGGCAACCGCGCTTGAGGAGTTACAAAGGGTCACTGAACATCTCAGGGAACATTATAAAGTAAACCATGTCGTATATCACTGGGTGAACAGTGTCGGCGAAAGGTTTGGCTGCGGGACATACACCATGGAGTGGATAGACCGCTATCTGGAAAAAGATTACCTCCATATCGACCCGGTCATTCATGGATGTTTTCAAAGGTTTAACCCGGTTGATTGGAAATCTCTCGATTGGTCCAGCAAGCCCGCACGGGCATTTATGAAGGAAGCAATTGAATTTGGGGTAGGTACGCAAGGCTATACGGTCCCAATGAGAGGGCCGAACGGCCAATTTGCGCTCTTCACGATGAACCACACTTGTTCGGATGAGGAGTGGGCCACATTTATAGAGAAACAACAACGCGACCTGATCCTGGTGGCCCATGGCTTCAATCAACGCGCCCTGGCGATGGAAGAAGGCGTGTTCTCAACGGCAATGCCGTCCCTGTCCCCGCGCGAGCTAAGCGCGATGACACTTCTGGCGAAGGGGAAATCACGGGCACAAGCGTCTGACGAGATGCAGATCTCCGAACACACATTGCGGGTTTATATCGAATCTGCACGTCACAAACTTGGGGCAATGAACACCACTCATGCCGTGGCGCGTTCGCTGGCGATTGGCATTATCGTCGTCTGATGTGCCATTAAAGGTCTGAAAAACCTAAGATTCTTTGTTTTCGTTAAAAATGCCCTAAGATGTGGGGCGACCGCGTAAGCGCTCAAAAACACATGGCTCCTAGCTTCAACTCACCGAAGCCAGGAGGAACAGCCCATGTTGCGTTACGTTTATGCCGCCGATCTCGACCAATTCCCGAAACTGCAGGACTCCATGTTTCGCGACCGCGCGGACCAGTTCAAAACACGTCTGAATTGGGACGTCTCTGTCGATGAAAACGGCTGGGAGCGGGATGAATATGACGCGCTGAACCCGCTATATGTGATCTGGGAAAATGCGGATGGTACTCATGGCGGCTCCATGCGGTTTCTGCCGACGACGGGCCAGACCATGATCAATGATCACTTCGTGCATTTGACCGATGGCGTGCGCATCGAAAGCCCGCTGATCTGGGAATGCACGCGGTTTTGCCTCGCACCAAACGCGGATCGCCGGGTGACGGCCGGTCTGGTGCTGGGTGCGGGCGAGGTTATGCAGAACTTCTCGCTGGAACATTTCGTGGGCGTTTTTGACCCGCGGATGGAGCGGATTTATCGCCTTCTGGGTGTTAACCCTGAAGTGATTGGGCGCAAAGGCGAAGGCAGTCAGGAAATTGGTGTGGGCCTTTGGGAATTTCAGGAAGGCGCGCGGCCACGGGTGCAGGGACGGGCTAAGGTTACGCAAGAACAGTCGCGCCACTGGTTCAATCTGGCCTTCAACATCCCGACCCAAAGCCATGCATTAGACAATCGTTTCGGCGCTTTCGCACTGGCCTGAAAAATCCAAACCGACTAGGGTCTGCGCCATGTCCGCGCAGGCCCTTACACTCTCAGAAGACCAGGCCGAGGCCTATGACGCGCTGGCAGAAATGCTGGCGCGCGCTGGTATTGATCTGCTGAGTTCCGCGCTGACCCCATTGAAAGAAGACCGCAGCCAGGTGATGGCGATTGTCGGCAAGGCGGGGTCCGGGAAAACGCTGCTTCTGGCAGAGATGGTGCAGGCGGTTCAGGCTGCTGGCGTCGATCTGATCTCGGGTGACTATGAAGGCCGGCGACGCAAGGACAGGCGGACATTGGCGGTGCTGGCCCCCACCAACAAAGCGGCGTCCGTCCTGCGAAATCGCGGCGTGCCAGCCACCACCATTCACCGCATTCTCTATACCCCGGTCTATGATCCCGAATATGAACAAATCGCCGAATGGCTGGCGGGACAGGGCTCAAAACCCAATGTGGAGGGCATGTCAGAGGCGGCGCTTCAGCGGGCAAAAGATTTCTACGACACGCATAAATCTATCCCAGGGGCTTTGGCAGCGGCGGGGTTGAAAGGCTCTGACTTCATCTCCGGATGGAAGCGCCGGGAAGAGCCGTTAGACGTTGGTTTCATTGACGAATCTTCGATGCTTGATGAAAAGCAATATGAAGACCTGCGCGAAATTTTCCCGACCTTGGTGATGTTTGGCGACCCAGCGCAGCTGGCCCCGGTGGGTCAGTCCGGGGCAATGGTGTTCGACAAATTGACCGACGGGCGCAAGCTGGAACTTAGCCGCGTGCATCGCCAGTCAAAGGACAATCCGATCCTTGATCTGGCCCATGCGCTGGCCGATCCCAGCATTGGGTTTGAGGCGTTTGAGCGTCTGGTGGAAGAGGCCGGGCAAAGCGATGACCGCGTGGTTTACGCAGGCCGGGTGGAGGCGGATTTGATGGCGCGCTCCCCGGTATTGGTGTGGCGCAATGCGACGCGGATAAGGCTGATCCAAGCCTGGCGCGCGGCCCATGGTGCGACCGTCGATGACCTGCTCGAAGGCGAGCCGCTGATCTGCGACGGCATCGAATTGCCGCTCAAACACCGCAAGAAACGCATCGATCTGGAGGCGCGCGGGCTGATCAAAGGTGCACAAGTCGTTTATCTGGGACCGGGCAACAAGCCCGGCTTTTCGCGCCTGCATGTGATGGGTGCCGAAGACCCGCAAGTCTCTGCCGCGTCCATCATCAAGATTGAAGCCCCCGATGAGGAAGAGCCGTTTATCCCCTTTGCCGCGCGCATGGGGGCCTCGTTTCTGCACGGGGCTGCGGTGACGATCCACAAGGCGCAAGGTTCGCAATGGGACACTGTGCAGGTGTTTGCGCCGGACCTTTATGCGGCGGCGCGGTCTGGGCGGGACGAGGCGGGCCAACCCTTGTGGAAGCGCCTGGCCTATGTGGCAATCACGCGGGCAGAGAACAGACTGCTTTGGATCACACGCAACAGGCTTGCGCGGCCTACAGGGCCATTAACCACCGATGATTTACGGGCAAAACCCGTGCCGCTTGCCTTGGAAGCGGAAGATCAGAACCTGATATAGCGGAAGATCGTCGAGGCGATCCATCCCGCCGCAATCGCGATGAACAGCGACAAAAGGCCGTAAATCAATGGCTGCTCATGGGCGAGGTCGTAAATCCAGCGCTCCAGACCCACTTTGTTGACGTTGATTGCAGTTGCATAATTGTCGATCACCATGCCGTCGCGCACCAGAAAAATCTGGGTCAAGTACGGACCTTCTACAAGGTTTGCAGGCAAATCAATGGTCGTGGAAAACAGCGTGTCGTCGAACAGGAAAACGGTGTTATCGCTTTGTTTATAAAGACCGTTATCTTCGCGGATGCGAATGACCGCATCGGTAAAGCGCGCGGCGTCTTCGACGGTTTCAGGTGCGCCCACAGACCGGATCGCGCGTTCGATGGAGATCTTGTGGCGCAGGTCAGAGGTTTGCGACAGGACGGTATCGAGATTACCGGTTGAGGCAATCGCATAGAAGCTGGGCGCGCGGTCGATCTCTATGGATTCGGTGTTCACCCAGATCCCGTAACGGCGGTTTTTCTTGCGAACGGTGACTTCCTGACTGGGGCCTGCAACGGTGATGATAACGTCCAGACGCCCCTCGGGCTGGCTTTCTTCGCGTTTGACCGCGCCGTAGATCAAAATGTCCGAGCCGTCGAAATTGGCCGTTATAGCAACCTCGCGGCGCGACAGGTCGGCCACAACTTCCTCGGCGGCTAAGGGGGCCGTCAAAGCGAGGATCAGAAAGGCTGCCAGCGCACGGATCAATGGGAACCTCCGGCACCGATTGAGTACAGCTCGGACGGTTGCAGCAGCAGATCAAGCGCCAGCTTGCCGCAAACCGCAAGCACCATAAGTGCCAGCAGGATCCGCAACTGCTCCGCCTTTAGTTTCAGGCCGATCCGTGTGCCGATCTGCGCGCCAACAACGCCGCCGATCAGCAGCAAAACAGCCAATGCCATATCAACGGTGTAGTTGGTGGTGGCGTGCAGAAGCGTGGTAAATCCGGTCACAAAGATGATCTGAAAGAGCGAGGTTCCAACAACGACCTTGGTGGGCATGCCCAGCAAATAGATCATCGCAGGCACCATGATGAAGCCGCCGCCAACCCCCATGATCGCGGCGAGGATACCGACGACAAGGCCGATCAGAACGGGCGGGATGACCGAGATGTAAAGTCCCGATGTGCGGAACTTCATCTTGAAGGGCAGGGCGTGGACCAGCCCGTGTTTCTTGCGCGGAGGCAGTTTCCCAGGGGTTTTGGACCGCCGGATCGCGCGCAGGCTCTCGAAGAACATCAAGCCGCCGATAACACCCAGAAACACCACATAGCAAAGCTTCACCAGCAGATCGACCTGGCCCATTGCACGTAAGGCGGCAAAGACCTGAACGCCGATCGCAGCCCCGATAAGGCCGCCGATCAGCAAGACGACCCCCATTCGGAAGTCCACAGTCTTTCGCCTGAAATGCGCCAAAACGCCCGAGAAGGAGGAGGCCACGATCTGGTTGGCCTCGGTCGCGACAGCCACCGCGGGAGGGATGCCAATGAAGAACAAAAGCGGCGTCATCAGAAAGCCGCCACCAACCCCGAACATCCCCGAAAGAATGCCCACAATCCC
Source organism: uncultured Rhodobacterales bacterium (assembly GCA_964352105.1). Lineage (GTDB taxonomy): Bacteria > Pseudomonadota > Alphaproteobacteria > Rhodobacterales > Rhodobacteraceae > Litoreibacter. The sequence goes on from CAYGQQ010000005.1 coordinate 27,346, forward strand.
GCCAAGACCCAGCAGCAGGAATGCATTCACTGAAACTTCAGCTATGGGGAGATAGATTTGCATGGCACTCCATAGACCCGTTGAACTGGACTGAGCAATTCAATTTGATAAGTCCAGTTGAGTTTTATCGCTCTTTTACGTAAGGCTGCCCGCCCGCGCGTGGTGGGATTGCTTTTCCGACGAATCCCGCAAGGATCACCACGGTCAAAATATAGGGCAGGGCTTGCATGAATTGGCTGGGGAGGGTGACAAACCCAAGATCGACGCTGGGGTATCTGTTGGAGATCGCTTCCAAAAGTCCAAACAAGAATGTTGCGTAAAGCGCGTACCACGGTCGCCACTTTGCAAAAATCAACGCGGCAAGCGCGATAAACCCGCGTCCTGCCGTCATTTCCTTGACGAAGCTGGCCCCAAGACCGGTGGACAGATACGCCCCGGCAAGGCCGCAAAGCACGCCAGCGATGACAATCGCACTGTAGCGTAATCCGATGACCGAAATTCCGGCAGTGTCCACGGCGGCGGGGTTTTCACCGACCGCACGCAGCCGCAACCCGAAGCGCGTGCGAAACAGGATGTACCAGCTGAGCGGCACACAAAGCAGCGCGACATAGACAAGGATTGTATGTCCAGACAGCACCTCGGAATAGATCGGGCCAAGGACCGGGACCACTGACAGCGCGTCTGCGAATGGTAGATCGATGCCGTTGAAGCGTGCGGCACCTTGCAGGGCAGGGGTCTGACCTCCCAGCTTGAACCAGCTGAGCCCGATCAGCACCGTCAGACCGGAGGCCAGAAAATTGATCGCAACACCGGAGATCAGCTGATTGCCCCGGAAGGTGATCGACGCAAGCCCGTGGATGGCAGACAATGCCAGCGAGGCGCCGATGCCCGCCAGTAGGCCCAGCCAGACAGAGCCTGTCGCAAACGCCGTCGCAGCCGAGAAGAACGCGGCCCCCAGCATTTTGCCCTCAAGGCCGATATCAAAGATGCCCGCGCGTTCCGAAAAGAGGCCAGCGAGGCATGCAAAGAGCAGCGGCGTCGCCAGACGCAGTGCGGAGTCGACGATTTGCAGAATGGTCAGATAGTCCATCTTACGCCTCCTTCCGCATTGCGAGGAAGATACGTTCCAAAGGCGCGCGGACCATGCCGTCAAGCGCGCCGGTAAAGAGGATCACCAGCGCCTGAATGACAGTGACCAGCTCGCGCGGGATGGAGGTCCAAAGCGACAGCTCCGCGCCGCCTTGGGCCAGAAATCCGAACAGAAGTGCGGCCAGAACGATGCCAATCGGGTGCGAGCGGCCCATCAAAGCCACCGCGATCCCGATGAACCCGGCCCCCTCGACGGAGCCAAGGATCAGCCGTTCCGCTTCGCCCATGACGTTGTTGATGGCCATCATGCCCGCCAACGCGCCCGAGATCATCATGCAGATGATGGTGATTTTTACTGGGTTGATCCCGGCGTAAACGGCCGCGGGTTGCGACTTGCCGAAGGCGCGGATTTGGTAGCCCAGCTTGGTGCGCCAGATCAGGAAATAGACCAGAACGCAGGCCGCCAGCGCAACGATCAAGGTCACATTTGCCGGCGTGCCTTTGGAAAACGGAATGCCGAATGTTCCCAGAATATCGCCCAGTGACGGCAGGTGCACAGGTTCAGGGAACTTGGCGGATGCCGGGTCCATCGCGCCCTTGGGACGCAGGTTGTTGACGATCACATAGTTCAAGAGCGCCGCTGCGATGAAGTTGAACATGATCGTCGTGATCACGATATGGCTGCCTCGCTTGGCCTGAAGGTAGGCCGGGATCGAGGCCCAGAATGCGCCAAATGCACCAGCTGCAAGCGTGGCTACAACCAGCGCAATGGTCCAGTGCGGCCAGGGGATAAATAGGCAAATCAGCGCAACGCCAAGGCCGCCCATCGCGGCCTGACCTTCGCCGCCGATATTGAAGAGCGAGGCATGAAACGCCACCGCCACCGCAAGACCGGTGAAGATAAAGTTGGTTGCGTAGTAAAGCGTATAGCCCCAGCCATAACTGGACCCCAAAGCGCCATCGATCATCACTTTCAGCGCGGCGATGGGATCTTCGCCAATCGCAAGGATAACAAGCCCCGAGATCAGGAAGGCGAGGAACAGGTTTATCAATGGAATCAGGAGGATATCCGCCCAACGTGGAATAGCACTCATGCAGAAACCTCTTGTGGAGTTGCGCCACTCATCCCGGCCATCATCAGTCCCAACTCTTTCTCATCTGTCTCATGTGGCAACCGCTCACCCATCAGTTTGCCGTCAAAGATCACAGCAATTCGGTCCGACAAAGACAGGATTTCGTCCAACTCAACCGAGACCAGAAGGATCGCCTTGCCTTGGTCGCGCAGCTCCACGATGCGCTGGTGGATAAACTCAATCGCACCGATATCGACGCCGCGCGTGGGCTGGCCGACAAGAAGCAAGTCGGGGTTCCGCTCGATCTCGCGGGCAAGAACGATCTTCTGCTGGTTGCCACCGGAGAAGCTTTTCGCCTCCAGCGCGCCATTGGCGGGGCGGACATCGAACCGCGCAATCTTGCCTTCGGTATCTTCCCGGATCGCGTTGTTGTCCATCAGAAGACCCGACTGGTAGGCGGGGTCGTCGTGATAGCCAAAGGCGGTGTTTTCCCATGCCTTGAAATCCATGATCAGACCTTCGCGCTGGCGGTCTTCAGGGACATGCGCAATGCCACGGGCACGGCGCGATTTGGCGTCGGACAGTTTGCCCGTCAGATCAAGCGATTGCCCGTTGACCACGACGGAGCCCGTGGCCGTCTTGATGCCACCCAGAACCTGCAAAAGCTCAGATTGGCCATTGCCCGCGACACCGGCAATCCCGAGAATCTCACCGGCGCGCACATTCAGCGAGACACCTTTCAGCCGCTCCACACCTTTTTCGTCAGTGACGTGCAAGTCTTTGACATCCAACACAGTTTCGCCGGGCGTTGCGGGTTTTTTGTCAACGCGCAGAAGAACTTTCCGGCCCACCATCAGCTCGGCCAATTCCGTGGGGGAGGTGTCTTTGGTCTTGACGGTCGCGGTCATCTCGCCGCGCCGCATCACGGAGACCGTGTCGGTGACATCCATGATCTCCCGCAATTTATGTGTGATCAGGATAATGGTTTTGCCCTGCGCTTTCAGCCCGTCAAGGATGCGAAACAGGTGATCGGCCTCAGCCGGTGTCAAAACGCCAGTGGGCTCGTCCAGGATCAGGATATCGGCTTCGCGGTACAGTGCTTTGAGGATTTCGACCCGCTGCTGCATACCAACACCGATCTCTTCGATCAGGGCGTCGGGGTCGACGTTCAACTCATACTCGCGTGCAAGCTCTGTCAGCTCGGAGCGCGCTTTGGCCAGCGATGGCCCCAGAAGCGCGCCGTCTTCGGCACCCAGAACAACATTCTCAAGGACCGTGAAATTCTCAACCAGTTTGAAGTGCTGGAACACCATGCCAATACCCGCAGCAATCGCGGCCTGGCTGTCCGGGATTGTGGTCTTCCGGCCAGAGATGAAAATCTCACCTTTGTCAGCCTTGTAGAAGCCATAGAGGATCGACATCAGCGTGGACTTGCCCGCGCCGTTCTCCCCAATGATCCCGTGGATTGTGCCGGGCATTACCCGAATGGAAATGTCTTTATTTGCCTGAACCGGGCCGAAAGCTTTGGAAATGCCCTTGAGTTCGATGGCAGGGGCAGCCGTATTCATTGGGTTTTTTCCACGCAATAACCTCCAACTGTTGGATTGGCTTCGCCGTTCAGGAACAACCAAACGTCAGTCCATTTACCACCTACGGGAGACCTCTCGATTATTTGCACTATTTCCACAGCACCGTCTGACGCGGAACTATTCAGCCAAATCCCATCGTCGTTTATTTGCATTACACTGTATTCGACACCCAAGTCGCTTCGTTCTGCAGTTCGCGTTTCCTCATTAACAAGAATTTGAACGTCATAACTCGGATCAGAAATTTGCCATTCGCAGACAAAAAGAAGTTCCTCTGCAAGAGACTGCGAGGCGAGGAATGGCAACAGGACATAGATTACAGGTCGAAACAATTCGTCGCCCTTTTGCAGCGGAGCCGCGCCGCCTAAAGGCGGCGCAGTTGGATATTGTATTTACTACAAATATTAGAAAGACAGCGCTGGGCAGCTTTCGTCAGACGTGTAGTCGTGCACGGAGATCTCGCCGTTCACGATCTTGCCTTTGATGGCTTCTACAGTGGCGACCATTTCCTTGGACACGAGGTCGGCGTTGTTTTCGTCCATCGCGTAGCCAACTCCATCATTGGACAGACCCATGACGTTGAAGCCTGTTTCCAGACCAGGACCGTCTGTCATCGCTTGATAAACGGCGTTATCGACGCGTTTCATCATGGATGTCAGGACCTTACCTGGATGCAGGTGGTTTTGGTTGCTGTCGACGCCGATGGACAGGATGCCTTCGTCAGCCGCAGTTTGCAAAACGCCCAGACCCGTGCCGCCAGCGGCCGCATAGACCACGTCAGCGCCTTGGCTGATTTGCGCGCGTGTCAGCTCACCGCCCTTTACGGGGTCATTCCAGGCAGCACCTGTTGTCCCGGTCATGTTGGCGATGACTTTGGTGTCAGGGTTGGCCGCCTTGGCCCCTTGCGCGTAGCCGCAGGCGAACTTGCGGATCAGCGGAATGTCCATGCCGCCGATAAAGCCCACTGTGTTGTTCTTGGAGGCTTGCGCCGCCATGTAACCCACAAGGTAGGACCCCTCATGCTCGTTAAACACAACGGAGCGGACGTTTGGCTGGTCAACGACCATGTCGATGATCACGAAGCTTGTGTCAGGGTAATCCGCCGCAACTTCTTCCAGCGCGGAGCCGAACGCAAAGCCTGCCATGACAACCGGGTTGGAGCCCGCTTCGGCAAAGCGGCGCAGGGCCTGCTCACGCTGCGCGTCGGATTGCAGCTCGATCTCGCGGAAGGAGCCGCCTGTTTCTTCCGCCCAACGGGTCGCGCCATTGAAGGCCGCTTCGTTGAAGGATTTGTCGAACTTGCCGCCAAGATCGAAAATGATTGCAGGGTCAGCAAGGGCTGTGCTTGCGCTCAAGGCAACGACAGCGGAGGCGCTAAGAAATTTCTGCATTAGGGTCATAGGTGTCTCCCAGATGTTTTATAATTTGACCGAACGATGGTTGGTATGGAACCGTTCCCCCAGGTTCGGTGGTGCAAGAGTTTCCTCTCAAGTCATTGGACAATAAGTCCCCAGTGTCACGGAAGGGTCAACCGATTCGGCGTGTATTTCGCGGGTTTTGCCGGTTATTTACGTGGGGAATTTGTGCGAATGCCTGCGGGCTTTGCACAATTCCTACAGCACATGCCGCAAGATGAGCGCATCAACCGCGTGCCCGTCCGAGTTGCGGTAATACCCCGCCCGCAACCCCGCTTGCTGGTAGCCTGCTGCCAGATAAAGCTGCACAGCCGCGTCATTATCGTGTGCAACTTCGAGAAAAACCTCGCAAGCGGCACGGGCCTTGGCTTTGTCATGAAATTCCTGGATCAAAGCGCGCCCGATCCCACATCTGCGGGCAGAAGGTGCCACCGCCAGGGTCAATATTTCCGCCTCATCCGCGATAACCCGGCCTGCGAGAAAGCCGTTCGGTTTTAGCAGCAACAAGGTGGACGGGTCGTTGTTTAACGCCGTGAATTCAGCCGCAGACCAAGGTCTCGGATAGGAAAAGCACACCGCATGCAGCGCGGCCAATGCGTTTGCATCGAAAGATGCGCTCATACCGGGTCGGGCAAGATGACAGGGGCCGGATCACGCGGAGGTGCGGCATCCGGCGCGCGCACATAAAGCGGCGCGGGCTTTTCAGGCGAAAAACCAGCTGTCGTAAACTTGGCGCTGGCGATCTGCGCAATGGTTTGCGCGATATTCAGCGGCGGCGCATCAAATCCCTTGATTTCAAAACCCTCAGGATAGGTTCCATTCAGCGTTGCCGCGATGTCTGCCGCCTGATGCCCAATGACTGTATGGGGACGTTCAAAGTTCACACCTGCGGAAAGATCGGCGATGCCGGACTGCATCGGCAACCCCCGAGGCACGCCATTATCAAAGGCTTGTAAATAGACCTGCCCGCGTGGAGCGGCAACGCTGACCAATTGTGCACCAATTTGATGTGCGCCCTGCGCCGCGTAAAGAACCTCAAACATCGAAACACCTATCGCGGGTATGCCTAGCGACAGGGCAAGCCCCCGCGCGGCAGACACAGAAATACGAATTCCGGTAAAATTGCCGGGGCCGATCCCAACCCCAATTGCGTCGAGATCTTGCAAAGTCACCCCGGCCTCCCGGCAGATATCTTCCAGCAAAGGAAAAAGACTTTCCGCCTGCCCGCGAGACATCTCCAGACGGCGATGGGCACGTATCTCACCACCCGAAAGCAAAGCGGCCGCACAATGTGCGGCCGATGTGTCAAATGCCAGAAACGTCAGGTCAGGCCGCAACCGGGCGTACCTCCAGAACCTCCGGGATATAGTGGCGCAACAGGTTTTCGATGCCCATTTTCAGTGTCAAAGTCGACGAAGGGCAGCCCGCACACGCGCCTTGCATATGCAAATAGACGATACCGCGATCAAACCCGTGGAAGGTAATGTCGCCACCGTCTTGGGCAACAGCCGGGCGCACCCGCGAGTCCAAAAGTTCCTTGATCTGGCCCACAATCTCGCCGTCTTCGCCAGTGTGCTCTGCATGGCCACCATTCTCGGCCTCGCCGGTGATCGCAGGCTGGCCAGACTGGTAATGCTCCATCACTGCGCCAAGAACGGCGGGTTTGATGTGATCCCAATCAATCCCGTCCTCTTTCGTGACGGTAACAAAATCGTTTCCAAGAAAAACACCCGTGACCCCTGACACCGCAAAAATGCGCTGCGCCAGCGGTGATTTCTCAGCCGTATCAGCTGCTGGGAAATCAGCCGTTCCGGCCTCCAGCACGGTCTGGCCGGGCAAAAATTTCAACGTTGCGGGATTCGGCGTGGATTCGGTTTGAATAAACATGATCGTTTTCCTCAAGCTTTCCCCAAATATGCGCAGTCACGGGGGGAATGTCAATAGTTTGGAATGATTCTAAAAACTCAAGCCGGCTTCTTTTTGGTCAAAATACCTCCGCCGGAGGCGTCCTAAGACACAGCTTCAAGCTGCTCTTTGGTCATTTCACCAGGCACGATCGTTATCGGCATCGGCAGATTGCCCGAATTTCGCGACAATTCCGTCACCAAGGGCCCTGGTCCGGATTTATCTGTCCCAGCGCCAAGCACCAAAACACCAACATCTGGATCCTCGCGCACTTGCGCCAGAATTTCCGGCACCGGCTCGCCCTCGCGAATAATCAGTTCGGGATTAATGCCTTGCTTGTCGCGCATCCACTTCGCAAACACCTCGAAATGCACTTCGATCCGCTCGCGGGCCTCTTGGCGCATGATATCGCCGACCCCGATCCAGTGATTAAACTCCTCTGGTGGTATCACGGCCAGAACTTCGACCCCGCCACCTGTGCGCGCCGCCCGCATCGCTGCAAAACGCATCGCATTCAGACATTCTCGGCTATCATCCAGCACAACCAGAAATTTACGCATGAGCCACTCCTCCCAGAGCGTGATCATGGCCAAGCGCGCCCTTTCGTGCAAGTCCCAACGACATCAGAGCCGCGATTTCCTGTCAGGCGCGGTCTGCCTCTTCCACGGCCAGCGGCCCCGGCGTTTCCCGGATCGGCAGATGGATCAGCGTGGCCAGCAGTCCCAACACGATCGCGGCCCACCACATCGGCATATAGTCTTGATATAGATCGAAAATACGCCCCCCCAGCCAGGACCCGATAAAGGCCCCGGTCTGGTGGCTGAAAAACACGAGCCCCGCCAAGGTCGACAAATACGTCAGCCCTTGGGTTTGCGCGACGAGCCCCGTGGTTAATGGCACCGTCGACAGCCACAAAACCCCCATCAAAGCCGAAAACACATAGACGGAGGACGGGCTGATGGGCGTCAGGATGAAGACGGCTATCACCACGGTGCGGGCAAAATAGATGCTTGAGAGCACGCGTTTTTTTGACATGACCTGCCCCGTCCAGCCCGACAGGAACGACCCCGCGATATTGAACAACCCGATCAAGGCCAGTGACCAGCCACCAATAATTGGCGCAAGGCCCCTGTCAGCAATATACGCGGGCAGGTGGGTCTGGATGAAGGCCACGTGGAAGCCGCAAACGAAGAACCCAAAGAACAACAAGACGTAAGCCCGGTCCGCAAACGCCGCTTTGATCGCATACCCAAACCCCTTGCTGGTCGATTTCGTGGCCGTGGGCACTGACACGCGGGCGATAAAATAAAGCGGTGGCAGGATCAGCAGGAAACTGGCCGCAATCACCAGGATCGAGGCTTGCCAGCCAATCGCACCCATCAGCGTCAGGGACGCAGGTGCCGCAACAAACATGCCCGCAGAGGCCGCCGCCGTTCCCAATCCCATGATGAAACTGCGTTTCTTTGCGTCTACGATCTTGCCCAAGGCGATGATGACAATCGGGAAAGAACAGGCGCCGGTGCCGATGCCCACAATGATGCCCGATGCGATAAAGACGCTGGGGTCGATGACCGCGCCGCGCAGATAAAACCCGATGGCTGCGACAATGGCCCCGAACGCCAAAACTCGGGCAGAGCCGTATTTATCCGCCACCATCCCCGACACTGGCTGCGCGAGGCCCCAAAACAGGGCTTGAATGGCCATCGACAGGGAGAACACTTCGCGCCCCCAGCCCAATTCCTCGGACATAGGGCGCAAAAAGACCCCGAACGTTGCCGCAAAGCCGAAGGTGATAAAAGCCACGATGCACCCGGCAATGATCGCGGCATTCACCGCGGTCGAAGAAGGGGCTGCGGCAGTGGTTGTGGATGGCATTAGGCCCACTTTCTGTTTTGCCTGAGTCTAGGGCGCAAAAGGCAAGTCATACAAATCGTTTTTTGTGACTTGGGGCACGCTTGCGGGTGATACCTAACGCTCAGCCCGGTAATGCTTTGCCTAGTGGCTCAACGCCCAATCCCAGTACATCTCGCGGGTGCGTTTGGTGATTGTGCCTTGTTGGTATTGGGTGCCGTCAAACTCGGTCACGGGGGTGACTTTCATCATGTTGCCGGACATGAAAACCTCGTCCGCCGCGCGGAAATCATCAAAGCTGAGGACGGTTTCGTGAACTTTGACGCCGTCTGCGCGCAGGTTCTTCATGTGGCGTGCGCGGGTGATACCCGCCAGAAACGTGCCATTGGCCACGGGGGTATACACCTCGCCGTCGCGCACCATGAAGATGTTTGCGGTCGCGGTCTCAGCGACATTGCCCGCGACATCGGCAACCAGCGCATTGTTAAACCCTTTCGAGCGTGCCTCGTTCAGCATTCTTGCATTGTTGGGGTAAAGGCAGCCGGCCTTCGCGTTTACCACATTGGTTTCCAGTACCGGGCGACGGAATTGGGTTGTCGTCAGGGTCACAGCGGCATTGGGTGGCGCCATAGGAACTTCTTCCAGAGAGATCGCGAACCCGGTTGAGTTCTCCTGCGGAACAATCGCCGAAAGATCCCCATCAATCGCCCAATACATGGGCCGGATATAAACCGGCTGATCCTTGGAAAACGCGGCAAGCCCTTCCCAAACCAGCGCGACCATATCTTCAGTAGAGACGGTCGGTGTGATCATCAGTGCAGCGGCGGAGGCGTTGACCCGCGCGCAATGCGCCTTCAGATCCGGGGCCACGCCTTCAAAGAAGCGCGCGCCATCAAAAACAGTGGTCCCCAGCCAAGAGCCGTGATCCGCGGCCCGCATGATCATCAGATCGCCGTCGTGCCAGGTCCCATCGAAATAGGTTCTGATATTTGCCCCGATTGCCATGATGTCCTCCCTATTTGGGACAAGGTAAGCGCGGATAGGTCAACCGTCCAGACCTTTTTAGATGCAGCAGAATGTCAAAAAAAAAGCGCTCTCGGTGGGGACCGAGAGCGCGGCAACTGAATTCGGAAAGCCGCGGGGGACGACCGGGCTTCAGAGTGGCAAAAAACGCGGTAGCGTTTTCGGACCTGTACACGTGTGAAGGCGATTCACTGGGGAGTTCGGTCCAGCACGTCTCAGCAGCTGGGCCGACCTTGCCAAACAAGTGAATCACCTTTGTGACACTTGATCGCGCATGCCTTTTTAGCTGACCATGCCCACGATCTCGTAGGTTTCTTTCAGAATCGGGGCTGCAACCTTTCGGGCACGCTCAGCCCCGCGGTGCAAGATCCGGTCAATCTCGGCGGTGTCTTCCATCAGGCGCGCCATCTCGGTGGAAATCGGGGCAAGCTTTGCAACGGCCAGATCGGCGAGCATGGGTTTGAATTCGGAAAACTGCTTGCCGCCGACCTCTGCCAAGACCTGCTCCGGAGTTTGATCGGCAAGGGCTGCATAGATGTTGACGAGGTTGCGGGCCTCGGCACGGTCCTCCAGCCCCTTGACCTCGGAGGGCAAAGCATCAGGGTCGGTGCGCGCTTTGCGGATTTTCTGCGCGATTGCATCCGCATCATCGGTCATGTTGATCCGCGACATATCCGAGGCGTCCGATTTGGACATCTTCTTGGTTCCATCGCGCAAGGACATCACGCGGGTTGCGGCCCCTTCAATCACCGGCTCGGTGATTGGGAAGAAATCGACGCCGTAGTCGTGATTGAACTTCGCGGCGATATCACGTGTCAGTTCCAGATGCTGTTTCTGGTCCTCGCCCACGGGCACGTGGGTGGCGTGATAGATCAAGATGTCAGCGGCCATCAGTGCAGGGTAGGCGAAAAGCCCAACACTGGCGTTTTCGCGGTTCTTGCCCGCCTTGTCCTTGAACTGGGTCATCCGGTTCAGCCAGCCCATGCGCGCAATGGTGTTGAAAATCCAGGCCAGCTGCGCGTGTTCCGGCACCTGGCTTTGGTTGAACAAAATAGACTTTTCCGGATCAATGCCCGAGGCGATGAAGCCCGCGCAAAGTTCGCGCGTGTTGCGGCGCAAGGTCTCGGGGTCCTGCCAGACGGTGATCGCGTGCAGATCGACCATGCAATAGATCGTCTCGAAATCCGCGGCCTGCATGTCGACAAACCGTTTGATAGCGCCGAGGTAATTGCCCAAGGTCAATCCGCCCGAAGGCTGGATGCCGGAAAACACGCGTTGAGTGAATGCGCTGGACATGGGACGAACTCCGTCTGGATTAATGCATTGCAGTCGCTTACCCATGGGCCAACACAAGGTCAACCGGAGCCACACAATGTATGACGAAAACGCTGATGCCTCGCCGTTCAATGCGTTGCCGCCCATTGTCATCGCCATCGCCGCTGTTATCGCCATTATTGAGCTGATCTTTCAGGCGGGCGAATCCGGTCTGGTGGGCGGCCCATCCGCTGTGGGCTGGCGCCTGGCCGCCATCGAAGATTTCGGCTTTCTGGACCAGATATGGGACTGGATGCGCAGCAACGGGCAGTACCCGCCGAACTTCCTGTCGCGGTTATTGACCTACCCGTTGGTGCATGGCTCCTTCATCCACGCGACCTTCGCAGTCGTGATAATTCTGGCCATCGGAAAGGCCGTGGGGGAGGTCTTCAACTCTCTGGCATTTCTGGCTGTCTTTGTCGGGGCATCGGTGATGGGCGCGTTGGCATACGGCACCTTAATCGACACCCGCGTGGCGCTGATCGGCGGCTATCCCGGCGCTTACGGGTTGATCGGGGCTTTCACCTTCCTTTTGTGGGTGAACCTCGCGGCGGTCGGGGCCAATTCTGCCCGCGCCTTCACTTTGATCGGGTTTTTGATGGGCATCCAGCTGGTCTTCGGGCTACTTTTCGGCGGCGGTTACGACTGGATTGCGGACCTGACGGGCTTTGTCACGGGCTTCGTTCTGTCTTTCGCGGTCAGCCCCGGTGGCTGGTCACGTCTGGTGGCCAAGATACGCCGGGATTAGCGGCGCAGCGCGGCTTTGAAGTCGCGGATATTGAACGCGCCGATGGCCTGACCTGTACCGATATAGGTTGCACCGCCAAGGCTAAGCAGCACCGCCAGTGCCAAGTAGCGCCAACCCGGTGTCCCAAGCGCCGGGATCAGCATCAGGAACAGTGCATAAAGCACAAAGCCCATAACAATTGACGCTGCGATGATCCGAGGCAAGCGCGCTTTGAAGCGGCTGTCAAAGGCCGCCGCATTGCCGTAGCCTCGGGCGTATCGCCACAAAAGCCACGCCATTGCCCAGCCCGCGATCGTGGTCGCGATGGCGGCCGCCAGATAGCCGATGACCTGTGATAGCCCAATGGCCAGCACCGCGTTCACGATCATGGCCACCAAAGCGAAATAGAACGGACGTTTTGTGTCCTCGCGCGCAAAATAGAGCGGTTGGAACACTTTTTGCAGCACGAACGCCGGAAGACCTGCGCCGTAGATGGCCACAGCAACAGCCGTTGCAGCACTGTCGTCAGGGCCGAACTGACCGCGCTCAAACAAGGTCGCGACGATGGGCAATGGCACGACCATCAACGCCACAGCGCACGGGATCGTCAGACCCAAAGCCAGCTCCGCCGCGCGATTGAACGCGTCTTGGCCACCCACCGCGTCACTGGCTTGCAGCTTGCGCGACAGATCGGGCAACAAGACCACGCCGATGGCGATGGCCACGACCCCCAGCGGCAATTGATAGAGCCTGTCTGCATAGTTCAGCCATGCCACCGCGCCCTCAAAATAGCTGGCCACCTGACGGCCCACCAGAAGGTTGATCTGGACCACACCGCCTGCAAGGGCGGCTGGGGCAGCAATGATTGCAAGCTTCCTCAGATCAGGGGTCAGACGCGGCAAGCGCGGTACAAGGCGGTAGCCCGCTCGGGCGGCGGCCTGCCAGACAAGGGCAAGCTGCGCGACGCCTGCGATGGGCACTGCAATCGCAAGCGTGCGACCGAAATCAGCGCCCATCGACCAGGCAATAAACAGCGCCCCGATAAAGATCACGTTGAGCAGAACCGGCGCCGCAGCCGCTGCGATAAACCGCCCCGTAGCGTTCAAGACACCAGACAACAGCGCCGCCAGAGAGATGAACAGGATATAAGGAAACGCGATGCGGCCAAACAGAACCGCCATGTCGAAACGCGCGTCAGCGGCAAATCCACTGGCCATTGCAAGAACCAGATATGGCATGAAAATCAAAGCGATAGAGGTGAACACGATCAATAGCGTGGCCAAACCGGTAAACGCGTCTTGGGCGAATTCCTTCGCGCCGTCGCGCGCCTCTACCTTCTTGGAAAACATCGGCACGAAAGCCATGTTAAACGCGCCTTCGGCAAAGAAGCGGCGGAACATGTTGGGCAGGGAGAACGCGATCAGGAAGGCTTCCGCCACGGGCCCTGCGCCAAGGAAGGCCGCGATTGCGACGTCCCGCACAAAGCCCAGAACACGGCTCAGCAGGGTCCAGCTGCCAACGGTCGCAAACCCGCGCATCAGCCGAATGGGCTGGCTCATTCCTTGGCCCTCTCGACGCCTTGCTCAATCGCCTCGCGCAATTTTCGCTCAAGGGTCGCCAGCTTCGATTTGGAATGGAATTTCAGCCCGAACATATCCTTGACGTAGAACGTATCGACGACCTGCGCGCCGTAGGTCGCGATCACTGCTGAGGCCACGTAAATATTGGCATTGGCCAATGTGCGCGTCAGATCATGCAAGAGGCCCGGGCGGTCGCGCGTGTCCACTTCGATGATCGTGTAAATCTCGGAGCCGTCATTGTCGAAGGTGATCGAGGTCGGCACGATAAACTTGCTTTCGCGCTTCTTAACCTTGTCGCGGGTTTTCAGCGCGTCGCGCGGCAGCACTTCACCCGCGAGCGTTTTCTCGATCATCGATTTCAGACGCGGCAGGCGGGAGGCCTCATAGGGGGAGCCTTCGATGTCCTGAATCCAGAACGCCGCCGTTGCGAACCCGTCCTTGGTCGTATAGGTCCGCGCATCAACAACATTGGCCCCGACCAACGCCAAAGCCCCGGCCATCCGGCTGAAAATGCCCGGATGGTCGGCCATCGCAAAGCAAACCCTTGTGGCATCGCGGTCTTCGTCCGGGGTCAGATCAATCCGAACCTCGTCATTGGGCAGATCGCGCAGCATCTGGGCAAAATCGACATGCGCCGTGACATGCAGGCCTTGCCAATACGGCTCGTAATGGCGCCCCGTTTCGCGTTTGAGATCCTTGGACTCCCAATCGGGCAACGCCTCCCGCAGGTTGCGCTTGGCCTCCGCCCCGCGCTCTTGGCGGTTGAGCGCTTCCATCCCGTCTTCAAGCCCGCGTTTGGTCTGCCGATAAAGCGCCCGGATCAGGGCGGCCTTCCAATTGTTCCAGACATTCGGCCCGACACCGCGAATATCACACACCGTCAGCACGGTCAGCAAATCCAGCCGTTTGACGGTTTTCACGGCTTTGGCAAAGTCACGCACCGTGCGGGGATCGGCAATGTCGCGTTTCTGCGCCATATCGGACATCAAGAGATGGTAGCGCACCAGCCATTCGACGGTCTCGGACTCCTCAGTGGTCAGGCCCATCCGAGGGGCGATCTTTCGCGCCAGTTTTGCCCCTAGAACCGCGTGATCTTCGTCCCGACCCTTGCCGATATCATGGATCAAAAGCGCGATGTAAAGCACCTTGCGGTTCACCCCCTCTTTGAGGATACCGGAGGCCACGGGAAGTTCTTCGACCAGCTCTTCCCGTTCGATTTGTGCCAAGACTGAAACGCATTGGATCAGGTGTTCGTCAACCGTATAGGCGTGATACATATTGAACTGCATCATCGCGATAATCGTTTGAAAATCCGGGATAAATGCGCCTAAGACCCCAAGCTCGTTCATCCGGCGCAAGGCGCGTTCCGGGTTGCCGTGCTTGAGAAGCGTGCCGATGAAAATCTTGGCTGCTTCCTTGTTGTCGCGCACAGAATCGTCGATCAAATCAAGGTTGCCCGCGACCAGCCGCATCGCATCAGGATGGATCAGGTAGCCCGTGCGCAACGCCTCTTCAAAGAGCCGCAGAATATTCAACGGGTCATTCAAAAACGCTTTGGGTTTTTCGATATCGATGCGGTTTTTAAGCAGCACATAGCCGGGTTTCAGCCGTTTGCGCCGCGCATTTCGCAGAAAGCCCAGAATTGCCGGCTCCGATTTGACGTGCTGGGCTTCGAGATCGGTCAGAATGATCCGGGTCAGTTCGCCCACGCGGGTGGCATGGCGGAAATAGTCCTGCATGAAATGTTCGACCGCACGCCTGCCGCCACCGTCGCAATAGCCCATCCGGGCGGCGACCTCGACCTGAAGATCGAAGGTCAATTGCTCCATTGCGCGTCCGGCCAGAAGATGCAGATGGCAGCGCACCGCCCAGACGAACTTCGCCGCTGCGTTGAAGTCGTCCAGCTCGTCCTGCGTGAACACTTTCAGCTTCACAAGCGCCTGCACAGTGCGCACTTTGCGGGCATATTTTGCGATCCAGAACAGCGATTGCAGGTCGCGCAAACCGCCTTTGCCTTCCTTCACATTGGGCTCAACCACGTAGCGTTGGTTGCCGTGCTTTTTCAGCCGCGTCGCGCGTTCTTCCAGCTTCGCCTCGACATATTCGGCGGCGGTGTGGTCGAATAATTCGCGCCAGAGGCGGTTATCCAATTCCTTTGCAAGATCGGCGTTTCCGTCGATCAGACGGTTCTCCAAAAGCGCTGTGCGAATGGTGAAATCTTCCTTGCCCAGCTTCAGACATTCCTTGACCGAGCGGCTGGCATGTCCGACCTTCAGCTTCAGATCCCACAGGATATAGAGCATGCTTTCGATCAGGCTCTCAGCCCATGGCGTCACCTTGTAGGGCATCAAAAACAGCAAATCGACGTCGGAATGCGGAGCCATCTCTCCGCGGCCGTATCCGCCCACGGCCAGCAAGGCCAACCGTTCCCCTTCGGTCGGGTTCGGCGCTTTGTGCAGATGGGTGCGCGCGACATGCAGCACGGCCCGGATGATCCCGTCGGTGAGGTAGGAATAGGAGCGCGTCAGCGCGTCCGCGGCCAACGGGTTCTCTTCGAACCTTTGCGCCAGATGATCCATCGTGGTTCTGCGCGCGTCCCCAAGAATGCGAACGGTCTCGGCCCGCAAGCTCTTGGCATCGTCGGAATTTCCAGCCGCTTCATCAAGGGCTGCAAAAATACCGTGGTAGTTAAAGATTTCTGTACCCGGGCAAATCAGATCGCCCGGGTCGGCCCATTTCTGGTCGTCCAATGTTGGTTCAAGAACCGCCAGAGCCGAAGGATTTTGGGGCTGGATCAACGATTTGGACCTGACCATTGTTTATTTCTGCAATCGCCAGAGCGCGCTCGATCGTGCCGTCCGACTGAAACCGGAATACCCCGTTCACGCCTGCAAAACCAGAGCTTTGCTTAAGGTTTCCGCCCGACATTGCCAGATCGTTTGACGCCAACGCACCAATCGCCGCGATCCCGTCATAGGCAAGGCTCGCCAGCGCTCCGGCACCTTGTCCGTAGGCGTTCTGGTAGCGGTTGTTGAATTGTGCGGTCAGGGCAGGATCAGGGATCGCGAACCAGCCGCCTTGCAGGCCCGGATAGGACAGGGTTTGCGGCGGTATATCCCAACGCGCCAGACCCAGATATTTGATCGTGCCCGGCTTCACACCGTTTTCCGGCAGCAGTTGCGCAAGGATCGGCAAGGCCCCGGTGCTGTCGGAAGTGATCATGATCGCGTTCGCGCCGCTGCTACTTACGGTGGACGAAATTCCCGGCACCGCAGAGACAATCCCTTGCTGGGAGAACTCGAAGCTCGCTTCGCCGGTGATCGTGGCACCTGTGCGCGCCGCAGCCCGTGCGATGGAGGCTTTTGCGATCTCACCAACCGGGGTTTGCGGGTGGATGATGACGATCCGCGACCGGCCTTGACGCGCGGCATAAGATACGACGCGGTTGGCGGTGTTGTCGAATGTATTGCCCAGAACGAACAGGTTGCTGCCCGCGATATCGGCATTGTTGGAGAAGGACAGAACGTTGATGCCCGAGGACCGCGTAGCGACAGCAACCGCGGCCGACGCGTCAGAGCGCAGCGGTCCCAGAATAATATCAGCGCCTTCTGCGACCGCCTGTTGGGCAACCTGTGCGGCCACAGCGGCTTGGCCGGCGGTCGAATACACGGTGATCTCGACATTATCGCCCAGATCAGCTGCCGCCAGACGCGCGGAGTTCTCTAAGCTGGCGGCAAGACCTGCATCACCCGGTGTCGGCGAGCCATAGGGCACCAATAGCGCCACCCGCACCGTGTCGCCATCGCCCACCTGCAAAACGCCCCCGCCTGCAGGAACGTCACATGCGCTAAGCAACGCAGCGGCTGCGAAACCTGCAAACCATTTCAGTTTGCTCCGGATCCAATTGCCCCGGATCAGTTTGCCAAGGGCAAGTGTGCTGGCTTTGACAAATATGTCTTTCATCTGGAATTCTCCTTGCATCCACCTGTCCCCACGGTCATCGACGGGGAAGATAGAGCGAACCGACGGCCAAGTAAACGAGCGAACAAAGGATATTCAGATGACGGCGGCCAAGCGCGTACAGCTTCCAGCAGGCCTTTATTTTCTGGCGACCCCGATCGGGACCGCCCGCGATATCACCTTGCGCGCGTTGGATATTCTGGCCTCTGCTGATGTGTTGGCCGCGGAAGACACCCGTAGCTTGCGCAAATTGATGGATATCCACGGGATCGCCTTGGATGGCCGTCAGATCTTCGCCTATCACGACCATAGCGGGGCGGGGCAAAGGTCAAAATTGCTGGAGGCGATTGCGGCGGGAAAAAGCGTGGCGTACGCCTCGGAAGCTGGCACGCCGCTGATCGCCGATCCCGGGTATCAGTTGGGCCGCGCGGCTTCTGAGGTCGGGTTTTTGGTCACCGCAGCGCCGGGTCCGTCAGCGGTTCTGGCGGCATTGGCGGTCTCTGGCCTGGCCACGGACAGCTTCTTTTTCGCGGGCTTTGCCCCCAACGCTCAAGGCGCGCGGCGCAGCTACCTGAAGACCTTGAAAGAGGTGCCGGGAACGCTTGTGTTCTACGAATCCCCCAAGCGGGTCCATAAATTGATCGACGATTTGATCGAGGTGTACGGCAATGATCGCGACGCTGTCGTGGCGCGCGAATTAACCAAGAAGTTCGAAGAGGTATTGCGCGGCAAACTGCCTGATCTCAAAGCTGATCTTGCGGATCGAAGCTTGAAAGGGGAGGTCGTCGTGCTGGTGGCCCGCGGTGAATTGGTGCAATTTGATGAAAATTCGACACGTCAGATGCTGGAATCCGCGTTGCAGGGTGATACGCTGAAAGGGGCGGTCGCCAGCGTGGTCGAAGCCACCGGATTGCCGCGCCGCACGATCTATCAGATGGCCCTGACAATCGGGAAAACGGATTGAAACCAGAGACCAGATACCAATCGGGCCTGTCCGCTGAACACGCCGTGGCGCGTCATTACCAGGAGGCCGGTTTTGCAGTTGCCGCCGAACGCTACCGTAGTTCGCGTGGGGAGATTGATCTGATCGTGACCCGTGGCGAGGAGGTTGTTTTCGTCGAGGTCAAGAAAAGTGCCAGCCATGATCAAGCCGCACTCAGGGTCTCAGAGCGGCAGATGGCGCGGATTTTTGGGTCAGCACAGGCCTATTTGGCCACGCAACCCTTGGGGCAGGACACGCCGTCGCGGTTTGATGTGGCCTTGGTCGACGGGCAGGGCGCGATACGCATCCTTGAAAACGCGTTCGGCGCGTAGCCGCACAGGCCCTCACACCAGAAATGCAATTGAATGCTGCGTCGCGTCGGTCCATGAAGGTCCAAAGCTATTCTTGAGGTGAACAATGGGCCTGAAAGTCGCATTCCAGATGGACCCGATCGGCGCGATCGATATCAATGCCGACAGCAGTTTTCGTATCGCGGAAGAGGCGCAAGCGCGCGGGCATGAGCTGTTTTTCTACACGCCGGATCGTTTGATTTACCGGGAGGGCCGGGTGCTGGCGCAAGGCTGGCCGCTGACCGTCCGGCGAGAAATTGGCAACCATCACGACCTTGCCCCCGAGACAGAGATTGATCTGGCCGAGTGGGACGTCGTGTGGCTGCGTCAGGATCCGCCCTTTGACATGGGCTACATCACCACGACGCATCTTCTGGACCGTATCCACCCGGATACTTTGGTGGTCAATGACCCGACATGGGTGCGCAACTGGCCGGAAAAGTTGAAGGTTCTGGATTACCCTGACCTGACCCCGCCGACAGCGATTGCACGCAATATCGAGGCGCTGAAAGCCTTCAAGGAGGTGCATGGCGACGTGATCCTGAAGCCGCTTTACGGCAATGGCGGTGCGGGCGTGTTCCGCTTGACGCCTGAGGATCGCAACCTCAACTCACTCCATGAGCTGTTCACCGGTATCAACCGTGAGCCGTTGATTATGCAGAAATTCCTGCCCGATGTTTCCAAAGGCGACAAGCGGGTGATCTTGATCGACGGGGAGCCTGTCGGCGGCATCAACCGGGTGCCTGCCAAAGGGGAAACCCGCTCCAACATGCATGTGGGTGGTCGTCCCGAAAAAGTGGGCCTGACGGAGCGTGATCTGGAGATATGCGCCCGGATCGGCAAGGATTTGAAAGATCACGGGCAGGTTTTCGTGGGCATCGATGTGATCGGCGGCTGGCTAACGGAGATCAACGTGACCTCCCCCACGGGCATTCAGGAACTTGAGCGTTTTGACGGCATCAACGTCGCCGAAAAGATCTGGCAGGTAATCGAGGCCAAGCGCGCTTAGGCGTTACGCCTGAACCCTGTAGCCGATGGCTTCCGCGATATGATCGGGCAACACCTGCCTGCTTGACGCCAGATCAGCGATGGTGCGCGCGACGCGCAAGATACGGTGGTAGCTACGCGCCGACAGCCGGAAATGCTCCGCTGCGTTGTTGAGAAGCGCACGACCTTCGGCGTCCGGAGCGGCGACCTCCTGCAACAACTCCCCTTCGATATCAGCGTTTACCCGTAATCCGGGGTAGGCCGCAAGGCGTTTGGACTGAATGTCACGCGCCTTCTTGACGCGCTTGGCGACATCCGCCGACGGCTCCGAGCTTGCGGGCAGGTCGAGATCGGCAAAGCTGACAGGTGGCACCTCGATGCGCAGGTCAAACCGGTCGAGAAGTGGTCCTGAAATGCGACCCAGATAATCCTCCCCGCAATGCGGCACCCGCGCGCAGGCCTGTGCGGGATCGCTGAGATAGCCGCATTTGCAAGGGTTGGCGGCGGCCACCAACATGAACTTGCACGGGTAGGTGACATGGGCATTGGCGCGCGCCACGACGATATCGCCTGTTTCAATGGGCTGGCGCAGGGTTTCCAGGACGGTGCGCTGGTATTCGGGAAACTCATCCATGAACAAAACCCCGTTATGGGCCAGCGAAATCTCCCCCGGTTTTGCGCCGCGCCCACCGCCGACAATCGCAGCCATCGACGCCGTGTGATGGGGCGCGCGGAACGGTCTTTGCCGGGAAATCCCACCCTCGCTCAGCAACCCTTTCAGCGAATGGATCATGGAGGTTTCCAGTGCCTCATCCGGGCTGAGATCGGGCAGAATACCGGGGAGGCGCGCGGCCAGCATGGATTTGCCCGACCCCGGCGTGCCGACCATAAGCAAATGATGCCGTCCAGCGGCGGCTATTTCAAGCGCGCGTTTGGCCTTTTCCTGTCCTTTGACATCGCGCAAGTCTTTGGTTGCAGGCGTCGCGTCGATGATCCCCGGTTGCGCGACGGATAGGGGGGCCTGACCGCTGCAATGCTGAACCACCTCCAGAAGGGATCGCGCACCCAGAACTTTCGTTGCATCGACCCAAGCGGCCTCCGCGCCGCAGGCCGCAGGGCAGATCAGCGCGCAGCTTTCCTGCGCTGCAGTGATCGCCGCAGGCAACGCCCCCGTCACCGCAACAAGTGTGCCGTCCAGTGACAATTCCCCTATTGAAACAAGGGATTGCACATCATCTTGCGGCAGGATGTCCAATGCCGCCAGCAGCGAAATCGCAATTGGCAGGTCGAAATGGGAGCCCTCTTTGGGCATATCGGCAGGTGACAGGTTGATCGTGATCCGCTTGGAGGGCAGCGCGATGGACATCGAGGTAAGCGCCGCGCGCACGCGGTCTTTGGCCTCGCTCACCGCTTTGTCGGCGAGCCCCACGATGGAGAAGGATGGCAAACCGGCCGTCACGGCGCATTGCACCTCCACAAGTCGCGCGTCGATCCCTTCAAAGGCGACAGTATATGTGCGTGCGACCACCGCTGGCCCTCCTCGGTTCGACCGACGGGCAGTGTTGCGCAATCTTGGTTGCCAAGTGGTTAATTAGCTTGGTTAATTTCGGGGTTTCAGAGCGCGCCCGGCCACGGGGTTTGCGCCCAAGGCATGTCATAGGCAGATTGCGGTGCATCTTGCAGTCCACGCTCTCGCCAGACATTGAACACCGGATCCGCGATCGTGGCAGACAGGTAGGCCTTGGCGTCCGCGCTGGCGGGCAATCCATAGGTGATCATCCGCGTGGCCACGGGGGCAAAAAACGCATCCGCAACGCTGTAACTGCCGAATAGCCATGGGCCATTCCCGTCGCTTAGTTTGCGGGCTTCGGCCCAGATCAGCTCGATCCGGGCGAGGTCTTTGGCGACATCATCGGGAACTGGCACATCGGCAAAGCAGTGGCGCAGGTTCATTGGAAACGTGCCGCGCAGGGCGGTAAAGCCGGAATGCATTTCCGCGGTGAGCGCGCGCGCAAAGGCACGGGCACTGGCATCTTTGGGCCAAAGCCCCGCATCCGGGTGGCGTTCGTGCAAGGTCTCGGCGATGGCGATTGTGTCCATCACGACCTGACCTTCCGGCAGACGCATCACGGGAACGCTGCGGGCGGGCGCGAAGGCGTTCAGATCTTCCAGAAACTGCGGATCATAAAGCCGCGTTTCATGGACGTTGACGGGAAGGTCAAACTTGGAAAACAAAAGCCAGCCGCGCAAGGACCAGCTGGAATAGGAACGGTCGCCGATAAGAAGATCATAAGTCATGCGGGCCAGATAATCAGATCAGCGGCCAATTGAAAAATGACAAATAATGGCGGCGGTGATCAAGGAATGTGATTGATCGGGCCGAGCGTCCAGCCAGTGCCGTCAAATTGAGTTTGCGTAACCGACAGGTTGTCGATGGAATAGCTGAGCGCTTTGTAGGCGTCCATGCGGCCCGCCGCCTGCACTTGGGTCAGAATGACACCGATATGTGCCACTGCAATGATATCGCGCCCGGAATACTGCGCGCTCAAAGTGTCGACTTCTGACTGAACTCGCGCGGCGACCGCGTTCCAGCTTTCGCCCTCCGGCGGGGCCAGATCGCCGGGTTGTTCCCAAAAAGCGCGGCTAAGCTCCGGGTCGCGCGCCGCAACCTCGTCGAATTTCAGACCATCCCAGACACCGAAATTAAACTCCCGCAGACCGGCGCAATGAGGCAGGCGGGTGCGCGTATTTTGAATGGCCGACGCCGTGTCTACAGCACGGATCAGATCAGACGAGATCACCACAGCGTCCTGCGGCAGATAGGCCTCCAGCCGCCCTATCTGTGCCGTCTCGGACAAATCCGCTGGCACGTCGCGCCACCCCGTGAACGCCTTTTGGTGCGTCGGCCCATGGCGGACCCACCACCAACGGGTCACTTCAATCTCTCAGGCAATGTGCCTTTTAGAACCATCGGCAGACCCGCCGTGACTTTGACGACCAGTCCCGCCTCCTGTGCGAGCTGCGCGTTCAGGCGGCCCTGCAATTGGCGAAACAGGCGCGCCAATTTGTTCTCGGGTACGATCCCCTGACCGACCTCGTTGCTGACAACAACAACAGGGCACGGAGCCGCGCGTAGCGCCGTGCAAAGGCGGTCAAACTCAGCCTCTATTTCAAGTTCTGCCATCAGCAGGTTATTCAGCCACATGGTCGCGCAATCCAGCAGTGCCACGCCGTCTTGGGGCAAAGGGGTAATCGCTTCCCACGGCTCCAGCGGTTTTTCGAAAGTCGTCCAACCGGCCCCTTCGCGATCCGCTTTATGGTCCGCGATTTTACGGCGCATTTCATCGTCAAAGGCCTGTGCCGTCGCGATGTAGCTGGGGGGGCGCTGTGTCGCCAGAACCAGCCGTTCCGCAACGCTGGATTTCCCCGAGGACGCCCCACCAAGGATCAAGCTCAGGGCTGGCAGATCACACATTTGAAAACTTCCTTTGATCCAAATTCGAAGCCGAACCGTAACACTATCAAAAGCCAAGACAAGGTTTGAGAATGAAAGATAAGGGGGTTGCCAATGGCGCTTGATGCTCGATCCGATTTTTCTTTATCCCGCACAGCGATGCGCGCGGAGCTTTTGGACGCAGAGACGGAGTTGAAACTGGCCTACGCGTGGCGCGATGAGCGTGACGAAGAGGCGCTTCACCGTTTAATCACCGCATATATGCGGCTGGCGATTTCCATGGCCGCGAAGTTCAAACGTTACGGCGCGCCGATGAATGACCTTATCCAGGAAGCCGGTCTGGGCTTGATGAAAGCGGCAGACAAGTTCGATCCGGACCGGGGTGTGCGGTTTTCCACCTACGCAGTTTGGTGGATCAAAGCGTCCATTCAGGACCATGTGATGCGGAACTGGTCGATGGTGCGCACGGGCTCGACCTCTTCACAGAAGTCATTGTTCTTCAACATGCGCCGCGTGCAGGCCCGTCTGGAGCGGGAGGCCGCTGGCCGGGGGGAGCAGTTGGACACGCATCAGCTTCACCAGATGATTTCCATGGAAGTGGGCGTTCCGCTGCATGATGTGGAGATGATGGATGGGCGGCTGTCCGGGTCTGACTTCTCGCTCAACGCGACGCAATCGACCGAAGACGAAGGGCGGGAATGGATTGATGCGCTGGAAGATGACAGCCCGCAAGCCGCAGACCATGTGGAGCATCAGCACGACACCGAAACCTTGCGTGAGTGGTTGGTGACAGCAATGTCATCGCTGAACGAGCGCGAGCAGTTCATCGTGCGCGAGCGCAAGCTGCTGGACAAACCGCGGACGCTGGAAAGTCTTGGTGACGAATTGGGTCTGTCGAAAGAGCGGGTCCGCCAGCTGGAAGCCGCCGCTTTCGTGAAAATGCGCAAGAACCTTGAAGCGCAGTCGCGTGAGGTGCATGAATTCCTCCTATGAGGATTTTGTCCAGATTTAGTATGTTAGGCGCGGCACTTGTCGCGCCTTTCTGCGTTTCCGCGCAGGCGTCAGAACTGACCCAAGCCACGCTTGCAGATCTGCCGCCTGCTGATATCACCCTGCTGGGAGAACTGCACGGAACGCCGGATCATCATGCCAACCAAGCCCGCCTTGTTGCGCTGATCGCGCCGAAAGCACTGGTGTTTGAGATGCTGAGCCCGGAGCAAGCCACCGCTGGACAATCGGTTGATCGCATCGACGTGGATTCGTTGGATGCGGCGCTGGGCTGGTCGGCGTCGCCCTGGCCTGATTTTGCCCTTTATGCGCCGATTTTTGCAGCGGCACCGGATGCAAAGATTTTCGGGGCCGCCTTACCCCGTGACCGCGTAGTCGCCGCAATAGAAACCGGCGCGGCGGCACAATTTTCGGACGCGGCGCGCTTTGGTCTCGATCAGCCCTTGTCGGAGGCAGAGCAATCCCTGCGCGAAGACCAACAAGGTACCGCGCATTGCGACGCGCTGCCCCCAGCGATGTTGCCCGGCATGGTCGAGGCGCAGCGCTTGCGCGACGCAGCCTTCGCCAAAACCGCGCTGGACGCGTTGGAAGACACGGGCGGCCCGGTCGTCGTGATCACCGGCAACGGGCATGCGCGCAAGGATTGGGGGATGCCGGTCTACCTGCGGGCCGCCGCGCCGGGCGTCACCGTGACCTCCTTTGGACAGCTGCTCAGCACGTCCGAAACAGCTCCGTTTGATCACTGGATCGTTACCCAAGCTGGGCCGGACGAGGGCGATCCCTGCGACGCGTTCAAAAGCAACTGATTGCTGGACCGCCGCTTTATGCCTAAATGTAGAGCGTGCGAAAGAAATGAGGCCCTTATGCTGGCTGGAAAACGAATATTGCTGATCATCGGTGGCGGCATCGCGGCCTTCAAATCCTTGGATTTGATCCGGCGTTTGCGGGAACGGGGTGCCTCTGTCACGCCGGTTCTGACCAAATCCGCCGAAGAGTTCGTGACGCCTTTGTCGACATCTGCCTTGGCGGCGCAAAAGGTTTATCGCGATCTGTTTGATCTGACCGACGAGGCGGAGATGGGCCATATCGAGCTCAGCCGCGCCGCTGATCTGGTGGTCGTGGCCCCCGCAACCGCTGACCTGATGGCGAAAATGGCAAACGGGTTGGCCAATGATCTTGCCTCAACCTTGCTTCTGGCAACCGACAAGCGCGTCTTGATTGCGCCTGCCATGAATGTGCGGATGTGGGATCACCCCGCAACGCAGCGCAATCTGGCCATTTTGCAAGGCGATGGCATCCTGACGGTTGGCCCTGATGAGGGTGACATGGCGTGTGGCGAATACGGCCCCGGACGGATGTCGGAACCATTGGCGATTGTCGCCGCCGTCGAGGCCGCATTGCTGGACGGCCCTTTGAAAGGCCGCCACGTTATCGTGACCTCTGGTCCGACCCATGAACCGATTGATCCGGTACGCTATATCGCCAACCGGTCCTCCGGCGCGCAAGGCACCGCGATTGCCCGCGCGCTCAGCGCGTTGGGCGCACAGGTGAGTTTCATCACTGGACCTGCCGATGTTGCCCCGCCTGACGGCGTCTCTGTCATCAAAGTCCAGACAGCGTCTGAAATGGCCGCCGCCGTGGACGCGGTCTTGCCTGCTGACGCGGCTGTATTTGCCGCTGCTGTCGCCGATTGGCGGGTCAAATCGGCCTCTGACAAGAAGATCAAGAAGGACGGCAAAGGGCTGCCCACGCTCGATTTTGCGGAAAACCCCGACATTCTGGCGAGCGTCGCGCAGCTGAAAAAAAACCGACCCAGGCTGGTGGTAGGCTTTGCCGCAGAGACCGATGATGTGGAGGCCAACGCAACCGCCAAACGCGCCCGCAAAGGCTGCGATTGGATCGTGGCCAATGACGTGCGGCCCGAGACGGGCATCATGGGCGGAACGGAAAACGCGGTCACCCTGATCACCGAAGACGGCGCGGATGCCTGGCCCCGGCTCAGCAAGGATCAGGTCGCCGCGAAACTGGCCGTCAAAATTGCTGAGGCGTTGGGCTAAGTGTCTGGTGTCTCATTGAAAATCCTGTGGGGAGAGGGCGCGGACCAAAGCCTTGGTCTGCCGCGTTACGAGACGGCTGGTGCAGCCGGAGCCGATCTGCGGGCCAATTTCCACCCCGATCTGCGCAGCGATGGCGCCACTCTGCAACCCGGCGCACGAGGGCTGATCCCGACCGGCATGCATCTGGAAATTCCACACGGGTTTGAAGTGCAGATCAGACCCCGCTCTGGCCTTGCGCTGAAACACGGGATTACCTTGCCAAATGCGCCGGGTACGATCGACAGTGACTATCGCGGCCCGCTTGGGGTTATCTTGTTGAACGCCGGAGACGCGCCGTTCCACATCGCCCATGGTGACCGCATCGCGCAGATGGTCGTGGCCCCTGTTGTGCAGGCGACATTCGTGGATGTGGCCGCATTGTCAGACACCGATCGGGGCACGGGTGGCTTTGGGTCCACCGGGCGCAGCTGATGGTGCTGATCTTGCTCATCGCTGGGGTGGTCTGGTTTGCGGGCCCGCGCTTGGGGGCCTCGAAACGGCTGGTTACCTCGCTTTTGATTGTGCTGTTCGTGGCGGTCCTGTTCTTTCAGGTGACGCTGCCTGCGGGCAATCCGTTAAAGGAGGCCACGGGCGGGTCTTTCCAAAACTGGCTGGTTCTTGCGGGCGTCGCCGGATTGATCGCGGCCTACCGGTTTGGCTTGGGCAAGCTGCGCGCAAAATCTGAGGCTGAGGCAGAGCTTGAAGCCCCCAAAACCGGCACGTTCAGTCCAGTCGAACTTGACCGCTACGCGCGCCATATCGTATTGCGCGAAATAGGCGGCCCGGGGCAGAAAAAGCTGAAATCGGCGCGTGTTCTGGTAATCGGGGCAGGCGGGCTGGGGGCCCCAGCGTTGCAATATCTTGCCGCTGCCGGGGTCGGCACAATCGGTGTGATTGACGATGACGTCGTCGAAAACTCCAACCTGCAACGTCAGGTGATCCACACTGATGACCGGATCGGAATGCCCAAAGCGTTCTCCGCCGAGATGGCCCTTAGGGCGCAAAACCCGTTTATCGTGGTGAAGCCATATAATCGCCGCCTGACAGGTAACATCGCCAGGGAGCTGTTCGTTGACTACGATCTGATCCTCGACGGAACAGACAATTTCGACACTCGGCATTTGGTAAATGAGACCTGTGTGGCGCTGGGTCTTCCGCTGATTTCCGCCGCGATCACGCAATGGGAAGGGCAGATCAGCCTCTATCACCCTGCATCAGATGCGCCTTGCTACGCCTGCGTTTTCCCCGACATTCCTGCCGAAGGACTGGCCCCGTCCTGTGCGGAAGCCGGTGTCGTGGGGGCCTTGCCAGGCGTGGTCGGCGCGATGATGGCGGGCGAGGCTATCAAGTGGATCACAGGTGCCGGCCAAAGCCTCGCGGGGCGACTGGTTCTTTATGATGCGCTTTATGGTGAGAACCGCGAGATCAAGGTCTCCCGCCGGGATAATTGCGAGATTTGTGGCTCTGCACAGAAATAGTGCAGTAACCTTTCATTAACACAAAACCTTGTGGATAGTCGCAAATAGGGGGTTTACAGGACCGCCCCAAACGCACACCATATCTGGTAAGGATCGCTGCTGATAAGACGATCCTTTGCGTTGTGCCCTTACAGATGGTGGAACAGGCACCACCTCTGATTAAAGGCGGGTGCACCACCAATGATAAAGGGCTGAGCATGGCTAACCTCGAACATTATCTCGAAACCGAAGACCTCCATCCGATTGATCTGGTTGAAACGCTCGCAGAGCATCACGACTGGGATTTCGACCGGATTGCGGAGGATCAGATCGCTATGGCCATAGAGGGCCAGTGGCGCACCTATTCGATCACGCTGGCCTGGTCGGGCTATGACGAGACCCTGCGCATGGTCGCAACCTTCGAGATGGACCCGCCAAAAGACAAGCTTCCGGCACTATATGACGTGCTGAACCGGGCCAACGACACCTGCTGGACAGGTGCATTCAGCTTCTGGGAAGCGCAAAAGCTGATGGTGTATCGCTACGGGCTTATTCTGTCCGGCGGGGCCGGCGCGGGGGCCGAGCAAGTGGACCGGATGCTCAGCGCTGCTGTCAGCGCGTCCGAGCGGTTCTACCCGGCATTCCAATTGGCTTGCTGGGGCGATCGCAGTCCAAAGGATGCGATGCAGGTTGCCATTGCGGAAGCCTACGGGCGCGCCTAGTCTCACCCCCGCAAGACACGGGGGAACGATGGAACTTTCAGAGGTTAACACGCGCGGGCTTGTGCTGCTTGGCTGCGGAAAAATGGGCTCGGCTCTGCTGGAAGGCTGGCTTGGGCGGGGGGTTGTGCCAAGTGCTGTCACTGTGCTTGACCCGAGTCCCTCTGATTGGGTTCAAGCGCAAGGCGTGCATATCAACACAGACTTGCCTGACGGTCCGGCCATCGTTCTGATCGCTGTAAAGCCCCAAATGATGGGCGATGCGTTGCCGCGGCTTTTGCCGCTGGGTCAAAGCGATACGGTGTTTCTGTCCATCGCAGCAGGCACCCCCATTCGCCAGTTTGAAGAGGTGTTCGGAGCGCAGACGCCTGTAATCCGTTCGATGCCAAATACGCCTGCGGCCGTTGGCAAAGGCATCACGGCAATCGTCGGCAACGCATATGCGACGGCGGAAAATCTGGCACTGGCCGAAGCGCTTTTGTCTGCTGTTGGCCAAACTGTCATGCTTGATCATGAAGATCAGATCGACGCGGTAACGGGGGTTTCGGGCTCTGGCCCGGCCTATGTGTTCCACCTGATCGAAACGCTGGCAGCCGCAGGGCAGGCGCAAGGGCTGCCTGCTGACATGGCAATGAAGCTGGCGAAGGCAACCGTTGCGGGGGCGGGCGTATTGGCGGAAAATGCCACCGAAACCCCTAGCCAATTGCGGGTCAACGTGACCAGCCCGGCGGGCACCACGGCCGCAGCGCTGGACGTGTTGATGGACCCGGAGACAGGCTTTCCCCCGCTTCTGGAACGCGCCGTTAAGGCGGCAGCAGACCGGGGCCGGGAACTGGCAAAATGAGCGAGATCAGCTTTGATGACTTCCTGAAGGTCGATATCCGTGTGGGCGTCATTACCCGCGCGGAACCCTATCCCGAAGCCCGCACACCGGCGATCAAACTATGGGTCGATTTCGGCGCTGATCTGGGGGAAAAGAAAAGCTCTGCCCAGATAACGCGCCATTACGTGCCTGAGGAGCTGATCGGCAAAAAGGTTATGGCCGTAGTGAATTTCCCGCCGCGCCAGATCGGGAAGTTCATGTCCGAGATCCTGGTTCTGGGTGTACCAGATGAAGAAAACGAGGTGGTTTTGCTAACCCCCGACAAAGATGTTCCTATCGGAGGGAGGCTATACTAATGAAAACCGTTTTGATCTCAAAAGCGATGCCGGACCGGGTGTTGGAAAAGGCGCAAAGTCTGTTTGATGTTACTTTACGCGGTACCGAAGATTCGATGACTGAGGCCGAGGTGACCGACGCGCTGGGCCGGTTTGATGCAGTTTTACCGACACTGGGCGACGCGTTTACGGCCGCCGCCATCAACTCAGCGACGCCGCATTGCAAATTGATCGCAAATTTCGGCGTGGGCTTTAACCATATCGACGCCGCCGCCGCGCGCGCCAAAGGCATAGAGGTGACAAACACGCCCGGCGCAGTCACCGACGCCACGGCGGATATCGCTTTAACCTTGATGCTGATGACAGCGCGCCGCGCTGGCGAAGGCGAACGCCTCTTGCGGGCTGGCAAGTGGACTGGCTGGCAGCCGACGCAAATGCTGGGGCTGCATCTGTCGGGCAAAACCGTTGGCATCATCGGCATGGGCCGGATCGGTCAGGCGATCGCTGCGCGGTGCCATCACGGCTTTGGCTGCAAGATCGTGTTCGCAAACCGTTCAACCAAAGAGATTGCCGGCGCCGAACAGTTGGGATCGCTTGAAGACGTCGCAAGAGTTGCGGATTTTGTAGTGATTGCCACACCGGGCGGCGCGGAAACGCGGCATCTGATCGGCAAATCTGTGTTCGATGCGATGCAATCCCACGCGATATTGGTCAATATCTCTCGCGGCGACGTCATCGACGAGGCTGCGCTGATCACTGCATTGAAAGCCGGTTCCATTGGCGGGGCGGGCTTGGATGTTTACGAGCACGAACCCGCGGTGCCCCCCGCGCTGATGGCGATGGAAAACGTAGCGCTTCTGCCGCATCTTGGAACAGCGGCGCTGGAGGTGCGCGAGAATATGGGGATGATGGCGCTCGAAAACATCATCGCGTTTTTCGACGGAAAACCAGTGCCAAACCCAGTCTAGCGGCAGACGTCGCTTGCCAGATTATTCTCCGGTATCCCCGACGGCCTCACGCCAATGTTTGCGGCAAAGCGACATGTAAGTCTCGTTGCCGCCGACAACGACCTGATCGCCGTCCATCTGCGCCTTTCCGTCAGGGCCTTTGCGGATCACCATCGTAGCCTTGCGCCCACAATGGCAGATCGTGCGCACTTCGCGCATCTCGTCGGACAGGGCCAGCAAAGTTGCGGAGCCCGGAAACAACTCGCCCCGGAAATCAACGCGCAGACCGTAACACATCACCGGCACGCCCAGATCATCGACGGCCCGGGCCAGTTGCCAAACCTGATCGCGCGATAGCCATTGCGCTTCATCCACCATCACGCAGGCGATTTTGCCAGCCTCCATCCGCGTCTTGATCATCGCAAACAGATCGGCGTCCTTGGCATAGACATCGGCAGGCCTGCCAATCCCGATCCGGGAGCCGATTTTGCCTTCCCCCGCGCGATTATCGAAATCGGCAGTCAGAAGATACGTATCCATCCCCATTTCGGCGTAGTTATGCGCTGCCTGCAGCAGCAGCGTCGATTTGCCCGCATTCATGGTGGAATAGTGAAAATAGAGCTTGGCCATAGGCGTTGCTAACCCGCAATTTTTGCTGCGACAAGCCCGCTTGGTGCAACAAAGTTGGGCGAGAGCACCCGTGAGTGGGTCTGGATCCGTTACCCTAAAACGTTACCACTTATGGACCTCGACCGTACTCTCGCCCACCCGGTCACGCAGCACAAAGGACCGAGTTCTGTTGCACCTGATAGGTTGGTTATGTTTTATGTGAGAAGGATTCGAGGCTCATGGGGAAAAGGGGCCGAAAATTCCCTATTTTGACAGAAACCTTGAAGCGGCGGACCTGATGCCTGGGACACATAAGTATTTGAAAAAGCACACGGAAGCGCTTGTAAAAGACGTGGGGGTGGAAACAGCCTGCACCCTGACAGGCCGCTCGAAAGCAACAATAGGCCGGTATTATTCCGATGCGATTGAACATGCGGACAGGTTTATGCCGATTGATGCGGTCGTATCTCTGGAACGTGAGGCAAGTTACCCTCACGTCACCTCGGCTCTGGCGGAGTTGGCGGGAAACACGATTTCCATTGGTAACGACGCCGGGCGCAACTCAAATTCGGTCAATGCGGATGTCGTGATGCTGGCTCAGCGGTTTGCGATGTTGATGGGGGAATACAACCAGTCCATCGCCGATGGGGTCATCACCGCCAACGAGGCCAAACGCATGCTTCAGGAAACGCTGGCGCTGCAAAAAGTGCTGGTCGAGATGAAGCTGCATCTTGAGGAAGAGTCGCTCTGAGCGTCGACGTATCCCGGAAAATCTGCTAAGAGAAGGGCGTTTTTAGACGCCCTTTTTTATTCGGATTGGACATTTCATGCCGCAATTTAGCAACTTCATTGTGACCAACCATCAGGTGCTGTGGGACGGGAATTTCACATTACGTGCCGGGCAGGAAAAGACCCTGCGCATCGATAACGACAACATCGTGACAGGAAGCACAGGCAAACACCGCTCCGCGATCACGTTCAATGTCCATCCCCGCGACACGGGCCGGTTTCAGGTCTTTGTCGGCGGCCCGACGCATAAGATCCTCGACAAAGGC
Source organism: uncultured Rhodobacterales bacterium (assembly GCA_964352105.1). Classification (GTDB taxonomy): domain Bacteria; phylum Pseudomonadota; class Alphaproteobacteria; order Rhodobacterales; family Rhodobacteraceae; genus Litoreibacter. The sequence goes on from CAYGQQ010000005.1 coordinate 59,691, forward strand.
TTCCACGAGGGTCAAGTGCGCGGCTATACCGAGACCTTCGACTTGGGCGGGATCATTTCGGACAATCCAAGCGGTGGAGCCGTGAATTTTCTCGATTGCGATTTCAAGGTTCTGGAAGGCGAGTATATCTTTTCCGACGTGATCGTCTGGTACAAATCGGCAATCGCCGTGCCGACCTCTTAGCTGCCGGTCGGAACCGAATAGATCACATAGCCATCGACCCGCGCGACCTCTACCGCGCCGGTATCGGCCACGAAAACGCCGAGGTTTTCCATGCCTTCCGGGCAGCCCACAAGATCGGCCGTGTGGTCGAGATATTCGATTGTCTCCGAAGACTCGCCCAAACCGCGACACTGATCCCCCTCAGCCCGGTACCCATCGCCAAAGAAGGGCAGGTCGGTCTCTGGAAGCTCCGGTGGAGCCATTTCGCAGGCTGCGAGAACGAGGGTGGGGAGGAGGAAGAGAAGGCGCATGAGAAAAACTCCTTTTTTAGAATAGCTTGCGCAAGTCTAGCATAGGTTCGGCTATTTCTAAGAAATGAATGGCTAAAACGGGCAAATCAATCAGACTTGAACATACGTGCATTTTTATGTTATAAAATTTACAAGTGAAGCGGGAGAGGCCGATGTCCACTGCCACAGCGCCAGAAAGCGGTCATGCGCGTGAGTTGGAAATTTTGACGAAAGCAACCTTGCGGGCGGCGGGTTTACTGGGATTGCGCAATAGCGAACTTGCGTTGATTATTGGTGTATCTCCTCCGATGATTACGAAACTGAAGCGCAGTGGTTCCTTGCTTCCAAGCAATGCAAAAACCATCGAAATTTCGAAGATATTCCTGCGCCTTTATCGTTCTCTTGACGCGATCGTCGGCGGCAATGATGCGGCAGCAGCAGAATGGATCAGGAACGAAAATACTGCCCTTGGTGGCGTCCCACTTGCGCAGATTTCCACAATTCGAGGCCTGATCGACGTCACTGTATATCTGGATCAAAGGCGTGCAATCCTTTGAACTAACGAAATATTCTGGCCGGTGCTGGCGGTTCGTCGAGGTGCAGCATAAAAGCTCCACGATGAAGCTAGTCGACGATGTGCACGCACAGGAAACGCTGGAACGTCTTCTCGATGAAACGAAACCGGCAGTACCCCAAGATTGCCTGCACCTTCACTGGCTGCTGTTTACGCCATTTAGATACGCAGCCCGCCATGCGACACGGTTTCGGCCAGCGGGGGAAAAGAAAGGAGTGTTTTATTGCGCAGAGGAATTGGAGACGGCCGCTGCGGAACTGGCCTTTTACCGGCTGCTTTTCTTTCTGGAGAGCCCGAAAACGGCGATCCCGATCGAGCCCTTTGAAATGACCGCTTTCTCCTGTGCGATAAAGACAGGTCGGGCGATGGATATAACGGCGGATGAAGATCCCTCGCTGCGCGACTTGGTTGATTATTCTGCGTGCCACAAGATTGCAGATGACGCGCGCGAGAAGGGTGCACAGGTTATCCGCTACAGATCTGTGCGAGCGCGGAAAGGCATCAATGTCGCAGTACTTGCGTGCGCTGCCTTTTCGGACTCCGCTCCCCTGAGCCAGGAGACCTGGAAATTCAGGCTGACCGCGGATCGGGTTATAGTATTGGAAGCAATCGGGTCATCCAGTTTCGAATTTCTCTATCGGGATTTCGGCGATGATCCACGTATCGCCGATATAGGTCCCAGAAAACTGGCCGGAAATATCAGACCACTGCGGCGCTCCTAACCCTGCAGCGCCATAACCCCGATGTCACCCTCTTCACGCGCTTTCATGGCCAAAGCTGCCGCATGTGATCCTGCCGCCGTCGTGTAATACGGGATCTTGTCGTATAGCGCGATGGAGCGGATGGATTTGCTGTCCTCAACAGCCTGAGCGCCCTCGGTGGTGTTGAAAACAAGGCTGATCAGCCCGTCTTTCATCTGGTCGGTGACGTCGGGGCGGCCCTCATAGACCTTGTTGACGATCTCGACCTCCAGCCCTTGCGCTTTGAGCCATTTTGCAGTGCCGCGGGTCGCGACCAGTTTGTGACCAAGGGCCACGACGGTTTGCGCGGCCTCCAGCATGGCGGGCGTCTTATCGTCGTCACGGATCGACATGAACACCTTGCCCGCGCCGCCTTTGGGCAGCTCCGTCCCGGCCCCCATCTGCGCTTTCAGGAACGCGCGGTGGAAGTTGGCGTCAGAGCCCATGACCTCCCCGGTGGAGCGCATTTCCGGCCCCAGGATCGTATCCACGCCCGGGAAGCGCGCGAAGGGCAGGACGGCCTCTTTGACGGCGAATGTGTCGATCAGCGGGTCGATCAGGTCGAACTCGGTTAGTTTCGCACCCGCCATGACCTGTGCGGCTATTGAGGCGATGGGCGAGCCCACGGCCTTGGCCACAAACGGCACCGTACGCGAGGCGCGCGGGTTCACTTCGATCAGGAAAATCTCGTCGCCTTTGACGGCGAATTGCACGTTCATCAAGCCAACCACATTCAACGCCAAGGCCAGCGCTTCGGTCTGGGTTTTCAACTGGGCGATGATGTCATCGGACAGGGAATAAGGCGGCAGCGAACAGGCGCTGTCGCCGGAATGCACACCGGCTTCCTCGATATGCTGCATGATGCCCGCGACATGGACCTGGGTGCCGTCGCACAGCGCGTCCACGTCGACCTCTGTCGCGCCGGACAAGTAGCTGTCCAAGAGCACCGGACTGTCGCCCGAGACGACCACGGCTTCGGAGATATAGCGTTCCAACTGAGCCTGGTCGCGCACGATCTCCATCGCGCGGCCTCCCAGAACGTAGGACGGGCGGATCACCAGCGGGAAGCCGATTTCTTGTGCTTTCTCAAAAGCTTCGGCGTCCGTGTGCGCCAAAGCGTTATGCGGTTGCTTGAGGCCGAGGTTCTGGACCAACTGCTGGAACCGCTCGCGGTCTTCGGCCAGATCAATGGCGTCCGGTGTGGTGCCAAGGATCGGAATGCCTTCATCGTTCAACGCTTGTGCAATCTTCAAAGGCGTCTGGCCGCCAAACTGCACGATCACACCGTGCAAGCTGCCGTTTTCCTGCTCAACCCGCAGGATTTCCATCACATGCTCAAACGTCAACGGCTCAAAATACAGCCGGTCGGAGGTGTCATAATCGGTCGAGACCGTCTCCGGATTGCAGTTGATCATGATCGTCTCATAACCCGCCTTGGTCAGCGCGTAGCAGGCGTGCACGCAGCAATAATCAAACTCGATCCCTTGGCCGATCCGGTTCGGACCTCCGCCCAGAATGACGACCTTTTTGCGATCCGACGGGCGGGCTTCGCATTCCACATCGCCCATGACCGGGGTTTCATAGGTGGAATACATATAGGGTGTCTGCGCTTCGAATTCCGCGCCGCAGGTGTCGATACGCTTGAACACGGCCTTCACG
>CAYGQQ010000006.1:0-53311 GCA_964352105.1 uncultured Rhodobacterales bacterium
GACGAGGTAGGGCGCGGACCGCTTGCGGGACCGGTTACGGCGGCGGCAGTTATTCTCGACCCTTACAACATCCCCGACGGGCTGAACGATTCAAAAAAGCTCAGCGCGAAGAAACGGGACGTTCTCTTCGATCAGATCACCGCCACCGCCCGGTTCGCGATTGCCGAGGCAAGTGTGGCCGAGATTGATGAGCTGAACATTTTCCACGCGTCGCATCTGGCGATGGTGCGTGCGGTTCAGGCGCTGGGCCCGGTTGATCACGCGCTGATTGATGGCAACAAGATCCCGAAAGATCTGAACTGCCCCGCGACGGCGATCATAAAGGGGGATGGTAAATCCATGTCGATTGCGGCGGCGTCCATTCTTGCAAAAGTGACACGGGATCGCCTGATGGTGGATTTAGCGCAACAGCACCCCGGCTACGGCTGGGAAAGCAACATGGGTTATCCTACAAAGCGTCACATTTCTGCACTGGTCGAAAAGGGGGTAACCCCTCACCATCGTGTCTCGTTCAAGCCGGTACACAACATCTTGTATCAAGCCTAATTTCTAAGTGATTGATTCAAAAAAGAATTTGACCCCGAATCAGCTTTGACTCATCCTAAGCCCAACGAGATTACACCAAGCACACCAAGTGCAGATCCGGGGCAGAAATGGGAAAAATGACCAAAGTGGCGCGCGAAGCGCTGCCTTTGAATACGATTTTGGACGGCGATTGCATCGAGGCAATGAACAGCCTTCCCGAAGCATCCGTCGATCTGATCTTCGCCGATCCACCCTACAATCTGCAATTGCGCGGTGATCTGCATCGCCCTGACAATTCCAAGGTCGATGCCGTGGATGATGCCTGGGATCAGTTTGCCAGCTTCAAAGTCTATGACGATTTTACCACTGCGTGGCTTGCCGCCGCGCGCCGCTTGTTGAAGCCCAATGGCGCAATTTGGGTCATTGGCAGCTATCACAATATTTTCCGCGTCGGTGCGGCCATGCAAAACGCAGGGTTCTGGATGCTCAACGATGTGGTGTGGCGCAAATCGAACCCAATGCCAAACTTCCGGGGCAAGCGGCTGACCAATGCCCATGAGACGCTGATCTGGGCCTCCAAATCCGAGGACAGCAAATACACGTTTAATTATGAAGCGTTGAAGGCACTGAACGAAGGGGTGCAAATGCGCTCTGACTGGGTGCTGCCGATCTGTACGGGCCACGAGCGGCTGAAAAACGACGCTGGCGAGAAAGCCCACCCGACACAAAAACCCGAAAGCCTGCTGCACCGCGTTCTGGTTGCGACAACGAAACCGGGCGATGTCGTGCTTGATCCGTTCTTTGGCACAGGCACCACGGGGGCTGTCGCCAAGAAACTGGGTCGCGATTTCATCGGGATCGAACGGGAAGAGGCCTACCGCAAAGTTGCCACCAAACGTATCGCGAGTGTGCGCAAATTTGACCGAACATCACTGGAAGTTACCCAGTCGAAACGGGCAGAGCCGCGGGTGGCCTTCGGGGTCCTCGTAGAGCGCGGCATGCTGAACCCGGGCGAAGAGCTTTGGTCACTGAACGGCCGCCATAAGGTTAAGGTCCGCGCCGATGGAACCCTGATTGGCGACGACGTAAAAGGGTCTATTCATCAGGTTGGGGCCGCATTGGAAGGCGCGCCAAGCTGCAATGGTTGGACATATTGGGCGTTCAAGCGCGATGGCAAGAAGGTTCCCATCGACGTGCTGCGCCAACAGGTCCGCGCTGAAATGAACTAATTTTCGAGATTACCGCCTGTGCCTGCGGCTTCCCATGTGGGATCGCCCATGTGCACAATAACTGCCCCGTCCAAACCCAAGTGGCGGGGCATTTTTTTGCCTGCACCCTAGCGGGGCATCGGGTTTGACGCCGTCTTGTAAGGGGCCCAATCCGTGATCTCCGGATAGTACATCGCGTGCCATTTGCGAACACGCGGGTTCATGATCTTGCGAAAGAGCGGCGGCACCATCGCGATCATCGTCATCAGCGGATAGCCGTAGGGCAATTGCGGGGCATCTGTCGTCTCATAGGTTTGCAAAAGCGGATAGCGGCGGTCAGGCTTGTAATGGTGATCCGAATGCCGCTGAAGATTGATCAGTAGCCAATTTGACGCGCGGTGATCTGCGTTCCAGGAATGGCGCGGCTGGACATGCTCATACTTGCCATTGCCCAGATGTTTGCGGGTCAGTCCGTAATGTTCCAGATAATCCACCAGCTCCAGTTGCCAAATCGCGACGAAGGCTTGCAGGCAGAACAGTCCGACGGCTGTCCAGCCACCGATCAAATAGGCTAAAACCAGCATCGCGAATTGCAGCCCGAAATATTTGACGAACGGATTTTTAAACGAAAACGGGCCTTCGCCTTTGCGGGCTAACATACCGGCTTCCGCAGTCCAGGCAGAGATCGCACTTTCCGGAAGCACCCGAAGGAAAAAGCGGTAGAAGCTTTCGTTATACCGCGCGGTGACGGCGTCGCGCGGGGTGCCAACATAGCGATGATGGACCAGCAGATGCTCGCTCCGGAAATGACTGTAGAGAACGGACGCCAGCAAAAGGTCTGCCATCCAGCGCTCTAGCCGGTTTCTCTGGTGCATCAACTCATGCGCATAAACGATGCCGATGGTCCCACTAAGAACCCCGATCCCAAAAAACAGCCAGAACACCTCGGAGCCGTCCATAGCCCCGGTTTGTGTGACATAAAGCAGCCCGCCAAAGATCAGAGTGAACTGCAATGGAAACCAGCAGATGACGACCAGTTTGTGCCAAAACAGGTCTGGTTCGGCTGTATTAGGGTCTGGATTGGTCGGGTCGGTTCCGATCAGACTGTCGAGTACGGAAAACAAACCCCAGCTGCAAAGCGGTATCGCGGCAAGCCACCAGCCGCCTAGCAACATCGCGAAAACAGCGACGGCAAGCAGTCCCAAGGACAGAAAGAACGGTACCGGCGATGAGACTTTGTTGGGCATGGGCATATCCTTTGGCTGTCTCAAAACTATGCCCAACCGGCGTATGGCTCAATCGGTTTCCAGCGAAACTCGCGCAACGTCAAATACCTTGCGCATCACTGTCGGAAGGTCTGTCGGCCGGAACGCGGTGTTTGGTAAGAACTCCCCGACCGGTGAAACCGCACCGCCGTCAACAAGTGCAGTTTCAACCTGCAAGACCAAATGGAAATGCGTAAAAGTATGGCGCACATCAACGCCCGTTGGCTGCCAGTTTGCGTCCATCGGGGGCTTCGGCGAAGGATTTTCAGACCAGTCAGTCCCCGGCCAGCCTAACATCCCGCCAAGCAAACCCTTGCTTTCGCGCCGCTCCAACAGCCATGAACCATCGTGGCGGCGCGCAACATAGGCGGTGCCACGCCGAATAGGTTTTGCCTTTTTAGGGTCTTTTCTGGGCAGATCTTGCGTTTTTCCCAGCCGAAACCCGGCGCAATTCTTCCGCCAAGGGCAAAGGCTACAGGCAGGTTTCTTGGGGGTGCAAATGGTTGCCCCCAGATCCATCACCGCTTGTGCATAGCAGCCGGCACGTTTGGCAGGCGTCAGCTTTTCGGCAAGCTGCGTCAGCTCCGTCTTTGCGCCAGGAAGTGGCGTTTCGACCGCATGAAGCCGCGCCATTACCCGCTCGACATTCCCGTCGACGACGGTTTCCGGCAGGTCATAGGCAATGGCCGAAATCGCAGCTGAAGTGTAGGGCCCAATCCCCGGCAGCGCCTGTAAATCGACCCTATTTCGTGGAAAAACACCGGAAAGCTCATTTGAAACTACCCGTGCGCATTTTAGTAGGTTTCGGGCGCGGGCGTAGTATCCAAGACCAGCCCAAGCGGCCATCACGTCGCCATCCTCCGCCGCTGCAAGATCCTGAACTCTGGGCCAAAGCGTTGTAAAATTCTCAAAATAGCTGCGGACGGCGGCAACGGTCGTTTGCTGCAACATGACTTCCGACAACCAGACGCGGTACGGGTCCGGTTGAACGCCTGCAAGGCGATCTTTCGGAGGCACCCGCCATGGCATCGCGCGCGCATTTGCATCATACCACGCAAGAAGCTCACTGGCTGCGATGTTATCACGCAATTGTTAAGCTCCTTTTCAGCGATTGAGGGCTGGCACCGATACCCTTAGACAGTAAGTTGAACGAAAGATCTTTGAAAGCGATCCACTGAGGAGTGTCATGGCCCGCAAGCCAACCGCCATTCAAGCGCAAAACGCACCTCGCCGCGCGCGTGGGTTTGCGTCGATGTCCGGTCTGATCGAAAAGAACATCCGTAAGGCAGGCGAAAAACGTGGCTTTGCGGTTATGCGGCTGTTGACCCATTGGAAAGAGATCGTAGGCCCTGAACTTGCCGAGCTCGCCCGGCCGCTCAAGGTCGGCTATACGCGGGAAGGGTTCGGTGCGACATTGACAGTGCTGACCACCGGGTCAAACGCGCCCATCTTGCAAACGCAATTGCCCAAGATCCGCGAACGTGTGAATGCCTGCTACGGCTATTCGGCAATCAGCCGCGTGCGGATTACCCAGACAGCCCCTGATGGGTTTGAAGAAGGTCAGGCCATTTTCGACCACAAGCCAGCGGCTCAAATACCAGTTAGTGCGGAAATTTCTGCAAAATGCGAACAAGCAGCGGAGAATGTCCAAGACTCAGACCTTCGCCGCGCCCTTGAAACTTTGGGTCAGAACGTTCTTACCCGCGACAAGAAATCTAAAGGAAAGAATTCATGAACCGTAATCTACTCATCGCAGGCCTCGCGGCGGTCGCTATCGCTGCCGGTGCATTTATGTACCTGAGTGTGTCAGAAGAAACCGAAACCCCAATCGCGGCGGCAGAGGCGTCAGATAGCCTTTCAGACGTCGATACGTCTGGCGTTGTCGAGATGACATTGGGCAGTGACGACGCCCCCGTGACCATTGTGGAATACGCTTCATTTACCTGCCCGCATTGCCGGACGTTCCACGAAAACTCTTTCAAGCAACTCAAGGCTGATTACATCGACACGGGCAAAGTGAAGTTTGTCTACCGGGAGGTGTATTTCGACAGATATGGCCTGTGGGCTGGCATGATGGCACGCTGTGGTGGGCCGGACCGCTATTTCGGGCTGGTTGATCTGATTTATGAAAACCAAAGCGCCTGGACCCAAGGGGAACCTGTGCAAATCGCAGAGAACCTCAAGAAGATGGGTCGCTTGTCTGGCATGGATGATGAAACGCTTGACGCGTGCATGACGGATGCGGATAAGGCCAGCGCTTTGAATGCGCTCTACCAGAAGAACGCAGAGGCTGATGGTATACGTGCGACTCCGTCCTTTGTGATCAACGGAACAACGCATTCCAACATGTCCTATGCAGACATGAAAGAGCTCATCGACGCCGCGCTTTAAGGGTCGAACAGCAGATCAAGTTTGCGATCCAGAGCTTCCCAGTTCTGGATCACAAGGCGAACAGGAACTGTCATCACGGATGCTCGCAGTTCGCTGGGCAGACGCATCGCGTCTTTTTCCGTCGTGACCAATTGCGCATTCAATCCCTTGGCTTCCGCTTGAAGCCGCGCCATCAGGCTTTGGGAGAGCGGTTGATGGTCTTCCAAAGGCTCAGACTTTACGACTTCTGCGCCAAGTCCACGAAGTGTCGCGAAAAACTTCTCCGGATTTCCGATCCCGGCGAAGGCAAAAACTCGGCTGCCAGACCAATCCATCCCGGTTTCCAAAGGCTCTAACCTGCCGGAAATATGCGGCGATTGAATTTTTTCGCCCCATTTTGATGTGAAGGAGTTTTGCGCCTCGTCCGGTCCGATGGACAGCACCAGATCGGCGCGGCTCAGTCCGACGGTGACGGGTTCGCGCAATGGCCCGGCAGGCAAGACATAGCCATTTCCGAACCCCTGGACGGCATCCACAACGACAATCGAAATGTCCTTGAAAATCGCCGGGTTCTGAAAACCGTCGTCCAGCAAAATGACATCTGCGCCAGCTGTGATCGCGTCCCGCGCGCCGCTCAGGCGGTCCTTGGCAACCCAAACCGGACAGAAGGCAGAAATCAGCAAAGGCTCATCGCCGACCTGTTCCGCTATGTGGGTCTGTTCATTGACACGAACGGGGCCTTCGAGCGATCCGCCATAGCCGCGCGACACGACTTGGGGTGACAGGCCACGCGCAATCAGGCGCTCCGCAAGCGCGATCACGGTTGGAGTCTTGCCTGTTCCACCAGCGTTGATATTGCCAACGCAAATCACCGGAACGCCCAGCTTTTCTGGTTGTCCAGCCGCCAAACGTCGCGCCGTTGCAAAGCCGTAAATCGCCCCGAGCGGGGACAGAACCCTTGCCCAAACGCCTGCAGGGCGGTGCCAGAAGCCGGGCGCTTGCATCAGGTTTTTCCCGTGCGATCAAGAATATCGACGAGCAGGTTCAGGGCATTTTCTGTCGCTTCCGAGCCTGTAGAGCTGACTTCCCAAGCGGCATGCGCGAATTCAGCGGCCTTATGGGGTTCCAGAAGTTCGATCACGCCCGCGCCTAGGCTTTTGGCATCGTCAACTTGCTTTGCCCCACCGGCCTCATTAAGGCGCTCATAAACCTCCTTCGCGCTGGACACGTGGGCCCCGTGTAAAATCGACGACCCCAATGCCGCAGGCTCGAAAGGATTATGCCCACCGATCGGCGCGATAGATCCACCGACGAAACTGATCGGAGCCAAACGGTACCAAAGGCCCATTTCCCCCAACGTGTCCACAACATAGATATCGGTGCTGGCTTCCGGTTCCTCTTCACCCGAGCGGAGCGCGACCTTCCAGCCGTCACTGCGTAGCGCATCGGCAATGGCCGGGCCACGCTCTGGATGTCTGGGCGCAATGATAAGCACAAGGCGCGGCGCAGTACGACGTGCCGCCTTGTGCGCGTCGGCTGCGATCATTTCTTCAGGATCATGGGTGCTTGCGGCAAGCCAAACGGGACGATTGTCGAAGGTTTTCGCAAGCCGGGCGCGCTCGACCTCATCATGGGGCAATGCGCCGGTCGTCTGCTTCAGCGATCCGTTAATGCGCACCCGCCAGGGCAGTGCGCCAAGGCGCTTCAGATAGAAAGCCGTGTTTTTGTCCTGCACCAGAATATGGTCAAACCTGTTCAGCAATGATCCTGCGAAAGCCGGAATCCATCTCCAGTTTTGGTGAGATTTCAAAGACATACGCGCATTCAGCAATACCATAGGGATAGAGCGCGCGTCGGTCTGGACGATCAGGTTTGGCCATAACTCGCTTTCAGTCCAAATCGCGAGGTCCGGTTTCCAATGATCCAGAAACGCTTTCACGAACGGGGCTGCGTCAACCGGGATGAATTGGTGAATGCATTGGTCCGGCAAACGCCGACCCATCAATTCGGCTGAGCTTTTGGTCCCCGTGGTCATCAAAACGTAAATCTCGGGCCGCTCTTCGATCAGCTGTTCCACAAGCTCCATCAGGGAAAGAGATTCGCCGACGCTGGCTGCGTGAAACCAAACCAAAGGCCCGTCCGGGCGCGGCTCGGAGGCGATCCCCCGGCGCTCACCGATCCTGTCAGCATCTTCCTTGCCCGCCTTCAAGCGCCGGTCCAAGGTCTTGTCTGCAAATGCCGTTAGCCGCTTTGATGCGGCCAGATAAAGCGCAAGGCCTAACGAATGTCCCATCGATTACTGCCTGCCGCTTTTTAGTTGTCCAACTCTTCCGTTGGGCTCGCTGCCGCTTCTTCGTCACGTAAGCGATGAATATGGGCAATGAAATACCGCATATGCGCATTGTCTACTGTGCGCTGCGCTTCGCTTTTCCAAGCGTTATAGGCGGTCTCATAGTCAGGAAACATGCCGACAATATGGATGTCATCAACGTTCTTGAACGCGTTCTTTGTGGGGTCGATAAGCTCACCGCCAAAAACAAGGTGCAATCGCTGGGTCATGAGAAGCTCCGGTATTTAGGTTGCGACGACATTAGGCCAGATCGTCCGCTGACAACAGAGCTGTTCAAGATGTCGGCTGATTTCAGTTCGTATTTTCAGGGTCCGGTTTCAGGCGGGCATGTAGTTGAGGGTGCAACGTCGCGCCAGCAGCGAGACAACCGCGCGTCTTGGGCAAAGTATTGTTAAACATGAGCGGCTCCGCAAGGCGATCAGACGCAATCCCGCCCGCATTTCGAACAATCAAATCGCCCGCGGCAATGTCCCATTCCCAACAGTCACGCAAGGTCAGCATTGCGTCGAATTTCCCTTCCGCAATGAGGCTCAGTCGATACGCAAGCGACGGTCGGAAATGCCGCTTTACCGGTGGAACAGAGTCTTTCCAATGCTCGGAATTCAAGTTCGATTTCGCGGCCAGCACACTGGCCCCGTCGATATCCTGATCGCTTGATGAAATGAGCGATCCGTTCAATGTCGATGGTCGATCCTTGGCTGCCGCATACATCTTGTCCTTCATCGGCAGAAATACAACTGCACTGGTCACACACCCATTCCGTGCAATCGCCAGAGAGTGGGAAAAGCTGGTCTCACCCGCAATAAAGGCCCGAGTTCCATCTATTGGATCGATGATAAAAACTGTCTCTCTATCAAGACGTTCCGCCGTATCTTCGGTTTCTTCTGAAAGCCAGCCGTAGTCTGGCCGCGCAGCGCGAAGCTCTGCATTCAACATCTTGTCTATGGCCAGATCCGCTTCAGTCACGGGGCCCGCACCCCCGGATTTGTCCCAGGTTTCTGGCGAGGCATTGAAGAACTTCTTTGCAATTTCTCCGGAAGCCCGTGCGGCCTCCATCAATAATGCAAGATCTTCGGCGTCTTGAGTCTCAGCTCCCGGCAAGAGTTAACCCTTCAACAAGCAAGCTTGGCACGACGCGCGACACATGTGTGCGTGCATCATTTGCGGCAACAATCGTCTGCAACATGTCACGCAGATTGCCGGCAATCGTACATTCGTTCACAGCGTATTGCGGCTGCCCGTTTTCGATCCACAGGCCTGACGCCCCGCGGGAATAATCCCCAGTGTTTGGGTTAATCGTGGAGCCGATCATCGAGGTGACCAAAAGCCCGGTTCCCATGTCTTTCAACAGGTCCGCCTGGCTTTGATTTCCTTGCGTTAGGGCAATGTTAGACACTGAAGGGCTAGGGGCAGAAGATGTGCCCCGCGACGCGCTTGCAGTGCTTTCCAGCCCAAGTTTGCGCGCATTCGCAAGATCCAGTGTCCAAGTTTGCAAGACACCGTCACGAACAATCTCCCGCTGCTTTGTTGCAAGCCCCTCGCCGTCAAAAGGCCGGGACCCGGACACGCGCAATCTATGCGGGTCTTCGATGATCGACATGCCCTTAGGCAGAACCTGCTGCCCCATTGCGTCGGACAGCCAAGAGCTTCCCCGCGCAATCATCGATCCGTTTATCGCAACAAGCAGGTGCCCGATAAGCGCGCCCGCGACACGCTCATCAAACATCACAGGATAACTGCCGGTTTTCGGCTGGCGGGCATTCGCGCGCGCCAAAGTGCGTTCCGCCGCTGTTTGACCGATAAACGCGGCATCAGGCAGGTCCTTCTTGAAAATCCGGCTTTCGCCAAAGTAATCCCGCTCCATCCCGGTGCCTTCGCCCGTTATGGCAACGCACGAGGTCGAGCGGGAACTGCGTTGATAACCACCTGAAAACCCATTTGACGCCGCAAGATGCAGTTTTTGCTGCCCATACCCGGCAGACGCGGCTTGAACTTTGGAAATACCTTCAACCGCAATCGCTGCCGCTTCCGCGCGCCTTGCGTCATCTTCCAATTCCGATGCCTCAGGCTCTGGTGTTGGATCAAAAAGCTCCAGCCCGTCTGCATTGCGTGTCTCAGCCAGATCATTGGCATCGGCCAGCCCGATATACGGGTCCTCCGGAGCCTCTTGCGCCATCGAAACGGCCCGACTTGCCATTGTCGCCAAGGTTTCGTCATCAAAAAGCGACGACGACACGATTGCCTGCTTCTGACCGATGAGAACGCGCAGTCCCAGATCGATCCCCTCCGAGCGTTCCGCATGTTCCAGCCGTCCGTCCAGCACATCAATAGAGACAGATGTCCCGTTCACAGCCAAAACGTCGGCGGATTCAGCACCCGCCTCCAAAGCCTGGGACAATAGACGCTCGGTTAATGCAGCAAGATCTTGGGACATACGGGCTTCCTGTTTTCTCTATGATGCACCTAGTGATGGATTGGGCGACACGCAAGCGATCACTCTCTTGCATCCTGGGTCCCGACAGGCTCAGATGCGTGAAATTCAAGAGGATTGGCGAAATGGATATGCACGGAAAAACCGCCCTGATCACTGGGGCAAGCCGCGGAATTGGTGCTGATACAGCGCGGGTATTTGCTGCCGCTGGCGCGCGTGTTGTCCTGCTTGCAAGAACGGCTGAACAACTACAGGTGCTGGCCTCTGAAATTGGCGATCAAGCGATCCCGCTGGCCTGCGATGTAAGCCGCTTTGAGGACCTTGAAAAAGCTGTTCAAACGGCAATAGACAAAACAGGGCGCGTGGACGTTCTGATCAACAATGCCGGTGTAATAGAGCCAATTTCACGCCTGGAAGACAGTGACCCAGACGGCTGGGGCCATGCAATCGATATCAATCTGAAAGGGGTTTATTATGGGATGCGCGCGGTCCTGCCCCAGATGCGCGCGCAAGGCGGTGGTTCAATCCTGACCATCAGTTCAGGTGCCGCCCACGGGCCGCTCGAAGGATGGAGCCATTACTGTGCCTCCAAAGCTGCAGCGGCGATGCTAACACGATGCGCCGATAAGGAAATGCGCGACGCTGGGATCCGCGCGATTGGCCTGTCCCCTGGAACGGTTGCCACGGATATGCAGGTTCAGATCAAAGCCAGCGGGATAAACCCGGTCAGTCAGCTTGATCCCTCTATTCATATCCCCGCGGATTGGCCGGCGCGGGCGTTACTTTGGATGTGCAGCGCTGATGCGGACGAGTTTATCGGGACAGAAATCTCGCTGCGTGATGAGGACATCCGCGTCCGAGTAGGGCTGATATGATCGATCTTACGCGCGAAGGATCGCTTTGGATTGTGACCCTAAACAGGCCTGAAAAGGCAAATTCGCTCACCAAGGCGATGCTGCAAGACCTCAGCCAAATTGCGCTGGATGCGCAAGGTAACGCCAAAGCGCTGATCTTGACCGGGGTGGGCAAAGTGTTCAGCGCTGGGGCCGATCTGGATGCCGCCAAAACGGGTCTTGCGACGGACGGTGTTTGGGAGGAGTTGTCAGCAAATCTTGCAGGTTTCGACGGCATCTCTATCGCCGCGTTGAATGGAACATTGGCTGGTGGCGCGTTTGGGATGGCGCTTGCTTGTGACATCCGCATTGCAGTCCCCAATGCCAAGTTCTTCTATCCGGTGATGAAATTAGGGTTCCTGCCGCAGCCAAGCGACCCCGGACGATTGCGCGAATTGGTAGGGCCTGCGCGCGCAAAGATGATCTTGATGTCCGGGCAAAAGATTGACACGCGAGAGGCGCTCGCATGGGGTTTGATCGACCAAACTTCAGACCGGGAGACGCTGCTTTCGGACGCAAAAGAGCTTTGCACAGACGTTCTCGTGGCCTCCAAGCAGCATGTTTCCGCCATAAAGCGGCTTATCGGATGAAATCTACTAGCTTCCCAACGGTGACCGGGCGACGTATGAACTGAAAACCGCCACCGCGTAACGAAGGGTTTGCCGATGGATATGACAGCGCTTCTTGAGCAGGCTCGTGGGTATGCCGATCCGATCGTAGAGCTTGCAATGAGCTGGCTCAGCAGCCCTGCGGCTTGGTCGCAATTCGGACTTCTGATCCTGGCATTTCTGGCGGCGAAAGTTGTCGCAGGCCGTCTGACGCCAGCGATTAATCGCGTGCTTACCCCGGAAGACAGCAATCAAAATATTATTGCGCAAGCCCGCAGGTTTTTGCTGATCTTCGTGCCACTCCTTTTGCCCATTTTCGCGTATGCATTCACCGCCATCGGAGAGCAGATAACCGCATCAGTTTTCGGCTCAAGCGGTGTTATCGCTTTCGGCAAACGCGTTTTCCTGTTCTTGGCAGCGCGCATTCTGGTGCGCGATATCATCAGTGACCCGTTTCTCAAATTCCTCGGGAAATTTGTTCTGGTGCCGGCCGCGGCAATCTACGCCGTGGGCTTGTTGGACACTGTTTCAACCTTCCTGAGCGAGTTTGTTATTCGCCTCGGTAACATCTCTTTCTCGCTCATGGCATTGGTGCGCGGGTTGATCGCAGGGTCCTTGCTGTTCTGGCTGGGCCGCTGGTCAAACACCCAAAGCTCCGCATTTCTGAACAACCAGGAAGAGTTGCGCCCCGCCACCAGACAACTGGCCGTAAAAGCCGCTGAGATCGCAATCTTTGGCGTAGCATTCCTGCTTTTGATGAGCATCATGGGCATTAACTTGTCCACTTTGGCAGTTCTTGGCGGTGCCATCGGCGTGGGCCTGGGCTTCGGGCTTCAGAAAATTGCATCTAATTTTATCTCAGGTGTCATTCTGCTGCTCGAAGGGCAAGCCACGGTCGGCGATTTCGTGGAACTGGATGGCGGCGAGGCCGGAACAATCGTCAAAATGACGGCGCGCGCGATCATTCTGGAAACATTTGATGGCCGCTGGATCGTGGTTCCGAACGAAGACTTCATTGTTACCCGGGTGACCAACTATTCGGATCAAGGGTCAGCCAACCGCTATGAGGCGGAATTTTCCGTCTCTTATGACACCGATATCAATCTCATCCCTGATCTTGTTGAGGCTGCAGTTCAAGCCCATCCGGATGTGCTGATGGAGCCATATCCGGCGGATTGCGAACTCAGGGGCTTTGGCGACAGTGGGATAGACTTTGCTGTCGAATTTTGGGTGAACGGCATCGACGACGGGAAGCACAAATACACGTCACAGGTTCTGTTCCTGATCTGGAATGTGCTCAAAGAGAACAACATCGAAATTCCGTATCCTCAGCGCGTGATCGAGATCAAGGGCGGCCTTCCGAAGTGAGTTTTGTAGTCGTTGTCGGCGCTGGACCAGCCGGGCTTATGGCGGCGGAAGTCCTTGCAGGGCATGGGCACGATGTCCTGATCGCGGACCAGAAACCGTCCTTCGGCCGAAAGTTTCTGATGGCGGGAAAATCCGGCCTTAATCTGACGAAATCCGAAGACGAAGAAACCTTTCTCGAAGCCTACGCTGAGGCCCGTGAAAACCTCCGGCCAATGCTCAAAGCGTTTGGGTCGGAAGAGATCCAAAACTGGGTCGTCGGGCTGAAACAGAGCCTATTTACAGGAACAACGGGGCGCGTATTTCCAACGGCCATGAAGGCTTCACCGCTCTTGCGGGCCTGGCTCGCGCGTCTTGATCAACTCGGCGTGGCGCGGCGCGTCAGATGGTGCTGGGCGGGTTGGAAAGATGGCGCATTGCGGTTCGAGACACCGGATGGCCAACAAACCCTGAACGCGGACGCTGTTGTGCTGGCGCTGGGCGGTGGTAGCTGGGCAAAACTTGGCTCTGATGGTGCTTGGGCCGACACGCTTTCAAGGCAGTCTGTTCCCGTGGCTCCATTTCAGCCTTCAAATGCTGCGGTCGTCGTCAATTGGTCTGCCCATATGGACAGGTTCCACGGCCAACCGCTCAAGAATGTCGCGTTGAAATCTGGCGAATTTACCAGCCGCGGAGAGTCTGTGATCACAAAATCCGGCCTCGAAGGTGGCGGGGTTTATTCAATTTCGAATGGAGTCCGCGACGGGCACGAATTGTACATTGATTTGCTGCCAGACGCGGATTTACAGGGGCTTTCGGAAAAGCTTGCAAAGCGACCACTCAAATTGAGCCTGTCTAATTTCTTGCGCAAGGCCGCGAAGCTCGACCCTATCAAGCAGGCGGTTCTGCGCGATTGTACACGGGCGCTTGCAGATTCGGGACCGGAACTTGCTCGGCAGATCAAAAACACTGTGGTGCCCGCTGCGGGAGTTGCGCCAATTGATGGCGCAATTTCGACTGCCGGCGGCGTAAGATGGGACGGTGTCGACGCGGCATTGATGCTCAAATTAATGCCGGGGGTGTTTGTCGCGGGGGAGATGCTGGACTGGGAAGCGCCGACCGGTGGCTATCTGCTAAGTGCTTGTTTCGCCAGCGGACATTGGGCGGGTAACAAGGCTCACGATTGGTTGGCAGCTAGCGCCGGCTGATCATCGCCAGTCGGATCAAAGCACGCTCAAGAACTGCCATTTGCGGTACGGGCTGGGAAGACCGCAGCTGTAAATCCACGTCCATCAGCAATCCCAAAGCTTCTTCAAGTCGGTTAACACCCAAGTTGCGGGCTTGGCGCACCATACGGTCCTTGCGCATATATGGCACTGGCGGGCGGGCGCGCGACAGCCCAGCTTCAGGACCACCCGGATCACAGGCGGCGAGGTGCAATTTGCGAAAATGCTGGCTGGCCCCGATACAAAGTCTGACCGCCGCAACCCCCTGACCTTCGAGCTTTTGCAATAACGGCCCGATCTCGCTGGCGCGGCCTTCAGCGACACAATCCAACGCATCATCAATCCCGGCCTCAATCGTAAGGGGTGCACAATTTTGGACGTCTTGCGGTGAAACAGGGTCTGAATCGCCGATCTTGTAAAGCGCCAGTTTCTCAACTGTCTGGCGAAAATCTCCGGGATCCAGAACGCGGCCAAGCTCAAGAAGGTCGGACATTGCCTCGGTGGATATCGCGGTGACACCTGCCTTTTGCAACGTCGCTTCGATTTCATCGCGGCCTGGCGGGTCCGCATAAATCGCGGTCGCATAGGCGTTGTTATGGGCTTCAAACAGCTTTCGCAGCGCGGAGCGTGGGGTCAGTTGGCCAGCGGTAACCACGATATTCGCGTCCCCGGCTTTCCAGTCCTGCAACGCGGCATCAATGGTTTTGGCGAGCCCGTCTCCGGCGTCTTCGACAAAGGCAACGCGTGTTCCGGGAAAGAACCCTTGCGCTTTCAACGCATCGTCAAGAAGCGCGCCGTCTTTTCGCAAATCGGCGGCCGGAATGCGGGTCAGCCGCATTTCATCATCGCCGTTCGGGCCGATCAGGGCCGCAATGACCTCTTGCCTGCGAAGGGCTATTCGCATGGCATCGGGCCCATAGATCAATAGCCCAGCGCGGGTTGGATCAGGCTTTGCAAAATACGATATGGCATCGCGGGCGTTCAGCTTCATGGCTTAAAGCAGATCCGCGTTCAGCAACAATTGCGACGTGATCTTATCGGCGAGCAGCACCATCAAGCGCCGCTCAGCATCGCGCTGGGCAACACGGGTCGCAACAGACTGCTGGGAGGCGGAATAGGACGTGAATGTATTAACCGCGTCGGAAAAAACGACCTCTTCGGTTTCAACATCGCGCAGTTGGAAATTGGCCGTTCCGGTCAGGTTATAGCGCGTAATGTCGTTTGATCCGGAGATCGCGAGCCCTTCGGAGGCCGTGTTCAACGACACCAGCAAAACATATTGCGCGCTTCTGTTGCGGCCCAAACGTTCTTCCAGCCGGGAGACCAACTCAAACTCGTCCCGCGTGGTCGGATCGAACATACGAATTTTATCGCGTAATCCATCCGCCGACCCGCCATCCTTGTAGACAGGTTCAAACCCGCACGCGGCGAGCGCTGTCAGGCTGGCAAAAAAGGCGCGGCGGCTAAATGACGACATTGATGATGCGGCCCGGAACGACGATCAGCTTCTTGGGTGCCCGCCCATCGAGCGCCCTGACCACAGCTTCATCCGCCAGCGCCAGCTTTTCAACCTCTTCCTTCGGCAGGTCTTTCGCGACCACCAGTTCGGAGCGGCGTTTGCCATTGACTTGAATAGGCAGCGTGACGGTGTCTTCGACCAGCAGGCTATCATCCGCCTTGGGCCATTCCGCATTTGCGATGAGGCCTTCTCCGCCAAGATGGCTCCACATTTCTTCGGCCAAATGCGGCGTCATCGGAGAGATCAGCTGCGCCAACACTTTCACCGCTTTGCGTTTCGCGCCGGGGCCCGCCTTGGATTTGCTGATCGCATTGGCGAATTCATAAAGCTTCGCGACGGATTTGTTGAACCCAAAGGTCTCAATCCCTTGGGTAACCTCAATGATAGCCTTGGCGGTTTCGCGTTCGAGGTCCTGATCGGTGTCGTCCCCGTCGCCAAGATCTTCCGCCAAGCGCCAGACCCGACCAAGGAATTTCCACGCAGCTTCGGCACCAGAGGCCGTCCATTCCACGTCCCGCTCAGGCGGAGAGTCGCTCAGAACGAACCAGCGCGCGGTATCTGCGCCGTATTGATCGATGATATCCACCGGATCGACCACGTTCTTCTTGGATTTCGACATTTTAGCGGAGGGGATCACCTCCACCGGTTCGCCAGTCGCCCGCAAAGTTGCCGTAGATTCGTCTACATCTTCGGGAAGATGGTAAACGGGGCGGCCTTTTTCGTCGCGCGTCTGGTAGATCGCGTGGGTCACCATTCCTTGCGTAAAGAGCGCATCGAAAGGCTCTTCCGTACCTTGCGGTAAATGACCGGTGATCCCCATCGCCCGGGCAAAAAAGCGCGAGTAAAGCAGATGCAGGATCGCGTGTTCCACCCCGCCGATATACTGATCGACATTCATCCAATAGGCGGCATCGTCGATATCGGTTGGCGTGGCGGCTTTTGGAGCCGTGAAGCGCGCAAAATACCAAGACGAATCGACAAACGTGTCCATCGTATCGGTTTCGCGCTTCGCAGGTTTGCCACATGCAGGGCAGGGCACGTCGCGCCATGTTGGGTGACGATCCAGCGGATTGCCGGGGATATCAAAGCTGACATCATCGGGCAGCTTAACTGGAAGGTTTTCTTTCTTCTCAGGAACAATGCCGCAATCGTCGCAATGCACGACGGGGATCGGACACCCCCAATAGCGCTGCCGCGACAGGCCCCAATCGCGCAATCGGAATTGCGTCTGCGCAGCGCCCCATCCGTTCGCTTCATACTGCGCAAGGGTCTGATCAATTGCTTCGTAGCAGGTGATCTCGGTATCGGGTTCCCCGTGCCATTGCACATAACGCACTTTTTCCGTCTTAATTGGAACGAACGCTACATCGCCGACGCTGTCATCCGATCCAAGCGGCTTGAACACGTCTATCACATCGATGCCGTATTTCCGCGCGAAATCAAGGTCGCGCTGGTCGTGCGCAGGACACCCAATCACGGCACCGGTGCCGTAATCCATCAGAACGAAATTCGCGATGTAAAGCGGCAGTTTGATGGATGGATCGGCGGGGTGAACCGCCATGATGGAGGTCTTGTGACCAAGCTTTTCCGCTTTTTCCATCGCGGCCTCGGTCGTGTCCATCTTCCGACATCTTGCGTTGAACGCAGCAACCTCAGGATCAGCTTCAAGCGCTTTTGCCAGGGGATGATCAACGGCAACAGCCGCGAAGGTTGGGCCCATCATTGTATCCGGCCGGGTTGTATAGATCGGCAGCGTGTCAAATCCGTCCGGTGCGCCTTCCAGACTAAACTCAAAAGAAAGCCCACGTGATTTCCCGATCCAGTTTGACTGCATCAGCTTCACCTTTGCAGGCCAGTTATCGAGGCTATCGATCGCCTCAAGCAGCTCATCGGCCATCGAGGAGATATTGAAGAACCACTGGGTCAACTCGCGCCGTTCCACGGGCGCGTCGGAACGCCAGCCCTTGCCGTCAATAACCTGCTCATTGGCCAGCACGGTCATATCGACGGGATCCCAGTTTACGGTCGCATTTTTGCGGTAAACCAGATCTTTGCCGAGCATATCAATGAACAGCGCTTGCTGCTGGCCGTAATATTCCGGGTCACAGGTCGCAAACTCGCGGGTCCAGTCGATGGACAGACCCAGCGGTTTCATCTGGTCGCGCATCGTTGCGATATTGTCATAGGTCCAGGTTTTGGGGTGACCGCCGATCGCCATCGCGGCGTTCTCTGCTGGCATGCCGAACGCATCCCATCCCATCGGGTGCAAGACACTGAACCCGCAGGAGGATTTGTACCGCGCAATAACATCACCCATCGTATAATTGCGCACATGCCCGATATGGATGCGCCCGGACGGGTAGGGGAACATTTCCAGCACGTAGTATTTCCGGCGGCTGTCGTCCCGCGTCGCAAGAAACGTCTTCGCATCATCCCAGGCCTTTTGCCATTTCGGTTCGACTGTACGGGCGTTGTAGCGAGACATGGATGTTCCTTAAACGATTTGCGCCGGGCGTTAAGACCCGGCGCTGTTCATACTTGTCAGTCTGACGACGGTCTAGAGCTTCGTGTCCTGAATGCGCAGTTGCCGGGCTCGTGTCAGGATCGCATCTTCAATTGCGCGCGTGGTTTCCCGGCTGACAGCGCCTCCGTTCCGCGATTGCAGCGACACCCGAAGCGCTCGTGCATCAAGGGCTGGATCAGTAATAAAGACGGTCGCCCGGTAGGCCTGTCCGGACCCGCGCGGACGGCCATAGCCCAGTGCAATTGTCCCCGTGAACGGATCAGCAGCTTCCAGCGGCATGAAATTCAAGACATCCAAAGACGCGTTCCAAAGGTATTTATTAACCTCAAGCGTGACGTTCGGGTCGTCATTATTCTGGAACAAGTCAAAAATTGAATCGCCCCGCTCGACCGCGGCAGCACGCGCCGCGCTGTCGTAATCCCTGGAAAAGCCTTCCTGATTATTTTCCCGGCGCTCGTTCTGGCCAGAGCCAAAAAGGCCGCCATTGCCGGAAAACAAACCGCTTCCCCGACTATTGCCGCATGCAGACAACGCCACGGTCAATACGCCGATCAAAGCAAAACTCAGTATTTTCGTTCCAGACATAACGCCCCATCATTAACAGCCGCCCTATCCGAAAGGTGTATCTGAGCAGAAGAACAGCGACAAGAATTAATCCCGGTTCTCTTAGGTCGAGGGGCAGAACAGTCTCGCTGCCCATCACTAATCTGATCAATCAGGGAATCGATTCCCCTTAAGAATAGGATTTTCGCAAATCCGTCCGGGGAAATGTTCGATATGTTCAACAAAGAGAATATTCGGATTGTCAGAATTCACATGGTTAACCTTAACAAAGCAATTTGTGGCCAAAAAACAGCAGGTTCTCCATAGATTGAGCAGATTAGAATTGCCCTAAATAATTGATTTATATAGCAAAATTCAAACCGTTGCAAAAATGAAGCCATTAGGGACAAGTTTCGGCACCCCGGTTTATTAAAAGATTTGAAATGGTGTAGAAATTTCTCAGCGAATGTAGCCGCCCGTGCGGTTCGCACGCTCTTAAACTTTGTAGAGGAAGCAAAATGAAAAACGTACTTCTTGCATCCACAGCACTCGTAGCCTTCACAGGCGCAGCTGCTGCGGACGTCGCCCTTTCCGGCCGTGCCGAAATGGGTATTTTCCAGAGCACAACATCAGCTGGTGGTGCACCTGCTGTTGAAGCTGAACTTCAGTTCTTCACAGATATCGACGTGACATTCACAATGTCCGGCGAAACAGACGGCGGCCTGTCTTTCGGCGCATCTGTTGATCTGGACGAAGGTGGTTCCGGTGCAGCAGCTGTTGCAAACAACGCTGACGATGGCGGCGCAACAATCTTCATCTCCGGTAGCTTCGGTACAGTTACTATGGGTGACACAGACGGCGCGCTTGACTGGGCTCTGACTGAAGCTGGTAACGTTGGCAACCCAGGCTCCCTGGCTGATGACGAAACTTCCCACGCTGGTTACAACGGCTCTTACCTCGACGGTAACGGCGGTTCCGGCACCAACGACGGTCAAATCCTGCGTTGGGACTATTCCATGGGCGCATTCGGCGTTGCGATTTCTGCTGAGCAGAACAACAACGGTACAACTACCGCTCCTACAGACACTGGCGACATCGGCTTCGCTGTTGGTCTGAAATACACAGCAGATCTTGGCGGCACAGCTGTTAAGTTCGGTGTTGGTTACCAAGACAACGGCAACAACTCTGACGTTGTTGGTATCTCCGTAGACGCATCACTCGGCAACGGCCTGTCCGCTGGCGTTGTGTACTCTGACTGGGATGTTGAAGGTGTTGCAAACGATCACTTCGGCATTGGCCTTGGTTACTCCACAGGCGCTTTGTCCCTGCACGCCAACTACGGCGAGTTTGACAGCGGCAACGACGGCTTCGGTATCGCAGCTGCTTATGACCTTGGCGGCGGTGCAGTTGTACACCTCGGCTACGGCAACGGTACAGACACTGGCGTTGACGAAGACTCCATGTCTTTCGGTCTCGGCCTGAGCTTCTAAGTTTTACTTAGACGTGAATTACGGAAAGAGCGGGCTTCGGCCCGCTCTTTTCTTTTTGGGATGGGCGGATCGCATTGGTTGACTATATAGATGTCAACAACCCTAAGATCAGAGCCGCACCCAATGTCCCTTTCAGAAATCAAACACCGTATAACGTCGCAAGAGACCAAATGCGGTCGGGCTGAAGGAGCGACAACGCTCATCGCTGTTTCAAAAATTCAACCCGATGCGCGGGTTGCGGCGGTTCTGGAGGAAGGCCACCGCATCTTTGGCGAAAACCGGGTGCAGGAGGCCGCTGGTAAATGGCCGGACTTTCGGGGCCAGTTCGGCGGGATAGAGTTGCATCTTCTTGGCCCGCTGCAAACAAACAAAGCCCGCCAAGCGATGGAGCTGTTTGACGTCATCCACACGCTGGATCGCGAAAAACTTGCAAACAAACTAGCGCAACTTCGCGAAGAGCTTGGCACATGCCCGGACCTGTTCATTCAAGTGAACACCGGGAAAGAGCCGCAAAAGGCGGGCATTGATCCGGAAGACACAGATAGTTTTGTCGCCAAATGCCGTGCTTTAAATCTGCCGATTATTGGCCTGATGTGTATCCCGCCAGCAGACGAAGAACCAAGCCTGCATTTCGCACTGCTGGCGAAACTTGCCAAGCGCAACGGGTTGAGCGGGTTGAGCATGGGGATGAGCGGTGATTTTGAAACCGCGATTGCGCAGGGGGCAACGCATATTCGTGTAGGGTCTGCGATTTTTGGCGAGCGGGTTTACGATCAGGGCTGAACGATAACCCGCGTGTCCGGCCCAATCCGATCTATAATCCAGCGCAAGTGATCTGCCCGAAAAGCGACGCACCCCTCCGTGGGATGGCGCGCTTTTCGCCATGTATGGATGAAAATGGCAGAGCCGCGACCCCGTTCAGCCACAGGCCAGTTCCAGTTCAAGATCAACACCAGATCATAAAGCGGATCAGCGCGCTGCAACCGCTCATGGCTGAACCCGTAAGGTGCGCGCACCATCAGGTTATAGCAAAGGTCGTTCGGATCGTCGGACCACAAATCCCTGGGGCCAATAGGAACCGCCCAAGGCTTCGGCTTGGCAAGCCGGTCCGCCCGGTAAAGCAGCCCGGAAATCCGGTGCATCCCAACAGGGGTTGCCCCATCGCCTTCGCGTTTATCAGACCTGATCCCGCCCCGCCCAATGGCGCAGGGAAACATGCGACCGTGAAACCGGGTTCCCCACTTACTCACCACAAGATCGGCAGCACTCATAGCAGATGGCCGGATTTCGCAGCTTTCACAGAAAGGTAGTCGCGGTTCTGCACGGTCTCACCGACTTTCAAAGGAACACGTTCAACAACCTCCAGCCCGCTGGATTGCATCCGATCGATCTTCGCCGGGTTATTGGTCATCAACCGAATTTTCGAGAACCCCATTTCCTTGAGGATATTTGCACCGATTGTGAAATCCCGTTCGTCATCTTCAAATCCAAGCCGGTGGTTCGCATCGACCGTATCAAACCCCTGATCCTGCAACGCATAGGCGCGCAGCTTGTTGGACAGCCCGATACCGCGGCCTTCCTGGTTAAGATACAACAAGACACCTGCACCTTCTTGCCCCATCTGCGCCAATGCTCCGCGCAGCTGAGGTCCGCAGTCGCATTTAAGCGAGCCCAGCAAATCCCCAGTAAAACAGGCGGAATGCAACCGCGTCAGCACCGGTTCCGAGCGATCAGGCTGGCCGATCTCTACGGCGTAGTGTTCGTCATTTCCATCATTGGGCCTGAAAACATGCACCCGTCCGGCATCACTGACAGAAAGCGGAACCCGTGCCGAAATCACCGAGCTGACTTTAGTCTGCATTGCCAAATGCGCTGCGATCATCGTCGGAGTTAACACGGTCAGGTCTGCCAGGGGCACGTCGGCCCCGTCAAGGTCACACACCAGCGCGGCGGGCAGCAAATGCGCTTCCTTTATAAGCAGGATGCCCAGCTGAGCGGTCTCACCGTTGCCATCTCTGAGGCTTTTGAACGGGCCCTTCATTGGCGATGACAGATCAGTTGACGGATCACATACCGACCGAACCCAACCCAAATTTGCGCGGTCCGGCAATTCCAGCCGCGCGATATCGCCGTCATAAGCGCGGGCTTTCAAGGTTTGCGCGCGCCAGTTTGTGATCGCGAGGGTTAGCGGCTTGTCCAAGGATTGCGCGGCTTTGAACCGAACATCATCCAGCGCCTCAGCTGCCCAGATTAACTGTGAGCCGATCACGATAGGCAATCCAAGTCGCAAATCACCTCTGGCGCGGGCAATCCGGTCTGAATCAGTGAGTAGCAGCGGCATTTCGAACAGCAACCTGTAACATTTGAGCGTTTCGCGTGACTCCAATGACAGGATTTTGAAACATTTGCTAGGTTCCCGACACGTCGCCGTGAATAACGGGTCCGTGAATTGTTCCCAGACACCGGTTCACGCCATTGTGCCTCAAATCATTAGGGAAGTTGAAACAATGTCCACAGCGAAAAAAATTCTTTTGGTCGATGACGATGACGATTTGCGCGAAGCCCTGTCAGAACAATTGGTTATGACCGAGGACTTCGATGTCTTTGAAGCTGACAGCGGTGCAACCGCGATGGAGAAAGCCAAGCAATCCATTTACGAGCTGGTAATTCTGGACGTGGGCCTTCCTGACACAGACGGTCGTGAATTGTGCCGCCTGATGCGCAAACAGGGCGTGAAATGCCCGATCATGATGCTGACAGGCCATGACACCGATGCAGACACCATCCTGGGACTTGATGCGGGCGCGAACGATTACATCTCGAAGCCGTTTAAGTTTCCGGTGCTTTTGGCCCGTATCCGTGCCCAATTGCGCCAGCATGAGCAGTCAGAGGACGCCGTGTTCCAGCTTGGGCCGTATACGTTCAAACCGTCCATGAAGATGCTCGTGACAGAGGACGATAAGAAGATCCGTTTGACTGAAAAAGAGACGAATATTCTGAAGTTTCTGTACCGTGCCACTGATGGTGTGGTCGCCCGCGACGTTCTTCTGCACGAGGTCTGGGGCTACAATGCAGGCGTAACCACGCACACATTGGAGACACATATTTACCGTCTTCGTCAAAAAATAGAACCAGAACCGTCAAATGCTCGCCTTCTTGTGACCGAATCTGGCGGCTATAGATTGAATGTCTGATTACAATGGGGCTGGTGTGGAATGGTTTGCTTCCTCCCCCGCGCCGGTCCCCGTAAGTTCCCCTGGTCACGTTGGGGTTATAACGTGACACCTCCCTGTTGGACTTGCCCGGGCTACGTGCCCGGGCCTTTTTTTTCCGAAATCTGAAATCTCGTGCTACGACTGCCTTGTGGTTGCGGGGGAATTGATTTGGAAAACACATTTGAACCGAAGGACGTCTTGGATTTCTGGTTTCCGGACAACGGGCATTGGAACTCTCTTGAGACGCATGGGGCGTATTGGAATGAGCGTATGCAGGGCGGTATGGACGAGGCGATTATCGCACGTTTCGGGCCTCTGACAGAAGCTGCTGCCCAAGGCCGGTTGGATCATTGGGCCGAAACGCCGAAGGGTCGGCTTGCGCTTATCATCGCTTTGGACCAATTCCCAAGGTCCTATTGGCGCGACACGCCCGGTGCTTTCGCTCAAGATATCAAAGCCACGCGGCTGGTTCTTGAGGCCCTGGAAAACGGACATTACGACGCGCTTGAACATGGGTGGGAGCGCCAGTTCCTGATCATCGCCATAACTCATTGCGAGGGTCCCGATCATCTGGCACGGATGGTTCTTGCCAAAGACCTCTCTGAAAAACAGGTCGAAATCCTTCCGGACGTCCTTTCGCCCCTTGCTGGTCTCATCATCGATCAGGCTGAGCGAATTTATCAGAACATTCTGCGTTTCGGGCGGCACCCACATCGAAATGCTGTTCTTGGCAGAATGTCGACGATTGACGAGGAAGCTTACATCGCCGTGGGGCAATTCCCGCACGAAAGACAGGTCGAAGAAACCTAAAGCCCGTTGAGGTACAGCGATTGACTGAGTAGGGTCCGAACAAATCCAGCCCGGAGATGCCAATGCCCTTTACCCTTGCAACCTGGAATATCAATTCGGTGCGACTGCGAGAGCCGATCGTACTAAAACTGCTTGCAGAAGAGGCTCCGGACGTCTTGTGCCTGCAAGAATGCAAAAGCCCGGTCGAAAAAATTCCGCTCGAAGGACTGCATGCGCTTGGCTACACCCACATGGTCGCACGGGGGCAAAAGGGCTATAATGGTGTTGCGATCATCTCTCGGCTGCCGATGGTTGAAGCCGGGGCCGAAGACTATGCCAGTTTGGGCCATGCGCGCCATATCGCAGGGCGATTGGAAAACGGCGTCACGATCCACAACCATTATATTCCCGCAGGCGGCGATATCCCGGACCGGGAGCAGAACGAGAAGTTTGGCAACAAGCTGGACTACTTGACGGAGCTTCGCGACGACTTCCGCAAGAACGCGCCCAAGAAATCGGTTCTGGTTGGGGACCTGAACATCGCACCGCGCGAGGATGATGTTTGGTCACACAAACAGCTTCTCAAAGTGGTCAGCCATACGCCGATTGAAGTGGAACATCTCAGCGACGCGCAGGAAGCGGGCAATTGGGTTGATGTGACCCGCGCCGATATTCCCGAAGGCCAGCTATATTCCTGGTGGTCTTACCGCGCGAAGGAATGGGATGCCGCAGATAAAGGTCGCCGTTTGGACCATGTCTGGGCCACCGCAGATATCGCAGCCTCCGGGCACAGTTCCCGCGTCTATCGGGCTGCAAGGGGTTGGGAAAAGCCGTCAGATCATGCCCCGGTTTTTGCAACGTTTGATCTTTGAGCCACAAGCCCACATATAGATAGAAATTCAGTCTCGCCCGAGGATTATCATGCTTGAACTAAACGCTGGAAACGCGACCCCGACAGATCTTATCAAGGACGGCTCCGAGGCCACTTTTATGCAGGACGTCATCGAGGCCAGTAAAGAGGTCCCGGTTATCGTCGATTTCTGGGCCCCGTGGTGTGGCCCCTGCAAAACGCTTGGTCCCGCGCTGGAAGCCGAAGTGACGGCTGCCGGTGGCAAGGTTAAAATGGTCAAGCTGGACGTGGATCAGAACCAACAGATCGCGGGCCAGTTGCAAATCCAGTCCATTCCGACGGTCTACGCATTCTACGACGGCAAACCGGTCGATGCTTTCCAAGGCGCGCTTCCTGGCAGTGAGATCAAGGCCTTTGTCGCCAAACTGATTGAGCTTTCGGGCGGAGATGACGGCGGTCTGGACGAAGCCATCGCCGCCGCAGAGGCGATGCTGGAAGAAGGCGCGGCCTCGGACGCATTACAGACATTCGCTGCAATCCTCGGTGAAGATGAAACAAATTCAGCGGCTTATAGTGGCCTCGTGCGTGCGCATATTGCGCTGGACGAGGTCGAGAAAGCGCAAGAATTGCTTGCAGCCGCACCTGACACCATGGCCGCCGATCTTGAGGCGGTTTCCGCACAGCTCGATCTGTTGAAGCAAGCGGCGAATGCCGGCCCGGTTACAGAATTGTCCGCCAAGGTGGAGGCCGATCCCGCGGATCATCAATCTCGTCTTGATCTTGCGGTGGCCTTGCACGCAAGTGGTGAAACCGGCGCGGCGGTGGATCATCTGCTTGAATTGTTCCGCCAGGACCGCGACTGGAATGACGGCGCGGCGAAAGCGCAGCTCTTTATGATTTTCGACGCCTTGAAGCCGGAAGATCCCGTCGCTTTGGACGGCAGACGAAAACTTTCGTCATTGATATTTGCCTGATCAATCGATCGTCCTAGATCAAAGGAATGTTCAAAGCATCCAACCTTCCCGAGACGATCCCTGTCTTTCCTCTGCCCGGCGCGCTTTTGCTGCCCAGGACCCGCTTGCCGCTTCACCTGTTTGAGCCGCGCTACCTGCAGATGTTCGAAGACACGCTGAAAACCAGTCATCGGTTGGTCGGAATGGTGCAGCCCCATGACGGCCCCGGAGGCAAGGGGCAATTGCATTCGATCGGATGTGCCGGTCGGATCACGCAGTTCTCCGAAACGGAAGACGGCAGATATATGATCACGCTAAGTGGTATTTCGCGCTACCGAATTTCGGAGGAGGTGACAGGGTTTACCCCCTATAGACGTGCAAATATCAGCTGGACCGGGTTCGAACGTGACCTTGGCCCCGTGGAGAAGGACGAAAAGTTCGATCGCGAGCCGTTAATGAATTTGCTGGCGCGGTTTTTCTCTATGCGCGATTTGCAAACCGACTGGGAAAGCCTGAAAGATGCCGAGGACGAGTTGCTTATCAACTCCCTTTCGATGTTGTGTCCGTTTGAACCTGAAGAAAAGCAAGCGCTTCTGGAAGCACCATCGCTCTCGACACGGCGTGAAACACTTGTCACCTTGATTGAGTTCGCCCTGCGCGGCGGATCAAATGAAGAAGTTGTTCAATGAGTGAGACAAAGACAGACAGGCGGATGCTCGATGGCCTGATTTGCCCCGTCAGTCAGGGGACGCTCAGCTATGATGCGGAACGCCAGGAACTGGTGTCCAAATCGGCAAAACTTGCCTTCCCCATTCGCGAAGGTGTGCCAATCATGCTGATCGACGAAGCCCGCACGCTGCCCTAAAGTAGACGCCCCCTCAGCAATTTGGGCACGTCCCCGGTGAGGCCGGCTGCCTCGCGCATGAACCCTCTGCGCAGGGCAGGGACCGCATTTACGATGCCCATACCGATATCACGGCCTAGGCGAATGGCGGGATTATCATTTGAAAACAACGTGTTAAAGGTGTCTGTGGCGAATGCCAGCGCTTTCGCGTCAAAGCGTCGCCAAGCCGCATAGCGGGCCAGAACGTCTTGAGAGCCGATGTCTTCCCCGCGCCTGAGCGCGTCGGTCATAACTTCGGCCAAGGCTGCGACATCGCGCAAGCCCTGGTTCAACCCCTGACCTGCAATGGGGTGAATGCCGTGGGCCGCATCGCCGACAAGGGCAACCCGCTCTGCCACCAGACTTTTGGTTTCGGTCAGATTCAACGAGTACGAATACCGCTTCCCAGCGACGGTCAGAGCGCCCAGAAAATCGCCAAATGCAGGGGCAAGCGCGTCGATGAAGGCTGCATCTGATACAGATTTCAAACTTTCCGCGCGCGCATGCGAAACAGCCCAAACAATGGAGCTGCGATTGCCCGACAAAGGAAGGATCGCCAGAGGCCCCTCCGGCATGAAAAACTGATGTGCGATGCCGCTATGGGGCTTTTCATGACCAATCGCGGCCACTAGTGCTGTCTGTCCATAGTCTTTGAAACTGCGGGAGATGTCCGCGCGCTCTGCCGTGCCGCTGTTTCGACCGTCCGATCCGACAAGAACGCGCGCAGATACGCGGCCACCCGATTGTAACTCGCAAACGGCAATGCCTGCGTCGACTTGCTGGGCCACAACCGTCTCAGGCGTCAGGTGGGTGATCAGAGGCGACGCACCCATCGCGTCCAGAAAGGCGCGCCGCAAATACCGATCTTCGACCATGAAGCCCATCGGGCCTTCTTCAATCTCGGTATGGTCAAAGTGCATCCAGAACGGGGAGGGGCCCTCGCCCTGCCGCCCGTCTGTGACCTTGATTTCCAACAAGGGTTGCGCAGTTGTGGCCAGCACCTCCCATAACCCAAGCGCAGAGAGCAAACGTTTGGACGCCAACGACAGCGCATAGGCCCGCCCATCAAATTCGTCAGTGTGGGTTGCGGCGTCTTGCGTATCGATCACACAGGTGCTGACCCCCGCGCTTGAAAGCGCAAGTGCCAACGCGCAGCCGTTTAACCCGCCGCCAACAATCGTGACATCTGCTTCATACTTCATACCGCTCAATAAGTGAGAAGATGCGGGATTGTCCATGCGGTGGGCTGCCGCTACCGTCGAGCCAAACGAAGGAGCTGTCGATATGTCCAAAACATGGTTAACGCAAACCGCTTGCGACCTGGGTCGCGGGATCGCCGCGCAGGAAATTGACCCTGTTGAACTGACGCAAACCTATTTGGACGCCGCCAATGCGCATCCAATGAAGGATCGTATTTACGCACGAATGACCGAGGCGAGAGCGCTTGCCGAGGCAAAAGCGGCGGCAGAGCGCGCGAAATCTGGCAGTTTGAAAAGCCCTTTAGATGGCGTGCCGATCTCCTGGAAGGATCTGTTCGACACAGCCGGCGTTGCAACGGAGGCGGGGTCGGCCTTGCTCAAGGACCGCATCCCCTCTGAAGACGCGGAAGTTCTAAAGAATGCCACAGCTAAAGGTTTGGTTTGCTTGGGAAAAACCCATATGTCAGAGCTTGCCTTCTCAGGTCTGGGTCTCAATCCAATCACCGCCACCTCGCCTTGCGTCAATGATCATGACGCGGTGTCAGGGGGATCGTCATCCGGGGCCGCAACCTCCGTCGCGTTCAACATAGCAGCTGCCGGGATTGGGTCCGACACGGGCGGGTCGGTGCGTATCCCGTCCGCCTGGAACGACCTTGTTGGTTTAAAAACAACGATCAACCGGGTCTCTGTCGCCGGGTCCGTGCCGCTATGCCCGCGTTTCGACACGGTCGGGCCGCTTTGCAGGTCAGTTGAAGACGCAGCAGAGCTTCTGGCCGCGATGGAAGGCCGTGCGGCTGAAAAGCTGGGCGGTGCCACATTGGACGGCACGCGCTTGGCGGTTCTTGAAACGGCCGCGTTTGACGATATCCGCGATACTCCGAAATCTGCGTTCTATATGGCGGTAGAGGCTCTCAAGTCTGCGGGGGCAGCAGTTGAAACAATACATGTTCCAGAAGTTGAGCACGCGTTGAAACTGTCAGGAATTCTATTTGCAACAGAGGCTTACGCGGTTTGGGGTGAGACGATCGAAGCCAATCCGGACCTGATGTTTGCGGAGATTCGCGACAGGTTCCGGTCAGGCTCGGAAACGCTTGCAAAGGACTACCTGCGGGCTTGGCAGAAGCTGGACACCTACATTTCCAGTTGGGAAGCGAAGGTCGCAGGTTTCGACGCTGTGATCTTGCCGACCTCGCCGATTTTGCCGCCAAATATTGAACGGCTAATGACCGACAGCGCGTATTACGTCACCGAGAACCTGCTGGCACTGCGAAATACGCGGATCGGGAACCTCATGGGCTGTGCCGGGCTGTCTTTGCCCACCGGTGTGCCGTCTGCCGGGATCATGTTCCTTTCGATGCCCAATTCCGAAGAGCGTCTGCTGCGCCTCGGGGCCGCTGCGGAAAAAGCTATCGGCTAAGGGACTCAAAAGACACAACCGTCGAAATTGATTGCAAAAATTGCCGCTCTTTCACTGGACCGGACAGGCCTGAGCGGCTAATTTGGAAAAAACGGGGCGAAATGACCCCGATCTTTGAGGCAGACATAGTGGGTCCCATGACCTTTCCCGAGCGGTTTTCGAACTTGCCACCCTATGCGTTTCCGCGTCTGCGGAGCTTACTCGACGGCCTGTCGCCGGGCGGGGCACCGACCGATATGACAATCGGGTCGCCCAAACACCCGTTTCCGCATTGGATCATGGATATCATCGCGCAACATGGCGACGGCTTCGGAGGCTACCCGCCCAATGACGGCACGCCAGAGCTGCGCGCAGCCATCGCCGGGTTTATCGATCGTCGCTACGGTGTCTCGGCCGACCCTGAGGCGAATGTCTTTGTTCTGAACGGAACCCGCGAAGGCTTGTTCAACGCGGCACTGGCGCTTTGCCCGGAAGAGAAGAACGGTCAAAAACCGGTCATCTTGATGCCAAACCCGTTTTATCAGGTCTACGCGGTTGCAGGTCTGGCGATCAACGCCGACCCGATTTATGTCCCCGCAACTTTTGAGACCGGGTTTCTTCCTGATTTTGCTGGTTTGCCGGAAGATGTCTTGAACCGCGTCACCGCGGCGTATCTGTGTTCGCCCTCAAATCCGCAGGGTGCTGTTGCGAGTAAGGAGTATTGGAATGAGCTTTTGGATCTGGCGGAAAAATACGATTTCCGGATATTCGCCGACGAGTGCTATTCCGAGATTTACCGAGATACTGCACCTCTGGGGGCTTTGACGGCTGCGCATGCCGCCGGAGCTAATCCCGAGCGCGTAGTTTTATTCAACTCCTTATCGAAGCGGTCCAATCTGGCGGGCCTCAGATCAGGATTTGCAGCCTCTGGGCCGGAGAACATCAAACGGTTGAAAGGCTTGCGCAACTACGCGGGCGCGCCGCTGCCGCTGCCGTTGCAGCGTGTCGCAGAGAAAGTTTGGCAAGACGAAGCCCATGTGGAGGCCAATCGCACGCTCTATCGTGAAAAGCTGGAATATGCGGATGCGCTGTTTGGCGGGGTCCAGGGGTTTGTGCCGCCGGAGGCAGGGTTCTTCCTGTGGCTGCCGGTGGAAGACGGCGAAGACGCAACCAAGAAGCTGTGGACCGAAACAGGCGTCAAGGTTCTGCCCGGATCCTATCTGGGCCGAGATTACAACGGATCAAATCCGGGTGAAAAATATATACGGGTCGCTTTGGTGGCCCCAATGAACGAAGTGCAGCCGGGGCTGAACGCCCTGAAAGACTGCATTTACAGGAAGTGAGGTAACAAGCATGGCGTATCAGGCAAGACCCCGTGATCCGTTTCTGGACAGCGATATGCAGGCCGCTATCGAAAAACGTGGCAAGGAGCTCTTTGGGCTCGCGCTGCTAGCATTCGGGATCGTTATCTCGCTGCTCTTGGCCTCTTACGTTCCGGAAGATCCAAGCTGGCTTTCTGCCACTGATCAACCTGCGCAAAACTGGCTGGGCCATTTCGGTGCGTCCATAGCCAGCCCTCTGTTTATCATCGTAGGCTTCGGCGCATGGGCCGTTCCGGTGGTCGCCATTGTCTGGGGTCTGCGCTTTGCGTTCCACTATGGTGCAGACCGGGCCGTCAGCCGCCTGATTTTTGCACCATTAGCAATCGCGCTGGCCTCGGTTTATGCGTCGACCTATGTCCCCAGCGCGGAATGGACCCATTCCTTCGGCCTTGGAGGCCTCTTTGGTGACACGGTTCTCGGCGCGATCTTGGGGCTTGCACCGATTAGCGCAACATTCGGCTTGAAACTGCTTGCCGCCCTGTTTTTCCTGGGTCTGGTTGCGCTCAGCTTCTTTGTGCTGGGCAGCGACAAGCAGGAGATCAAGACGGCGCTTCGGTTCCTTTTGATCGGGATCATCCTCAGCTACGCATCTGTCATGCGTGTTCTTGGGATGGCGGGCAAAGGTACGTTAGTTGCCGCCCAGAAAGCCAGCACCATCCGGGCAGAACGGCGTGAAGCGCGCCTGACCGCTGCACAGGAATTCGATGAAATTGACGACGGACCTATCGTTGGACCAAGTCTGCGCCGGACGCCTGTTGTGATCTCTCCGACACCGGCTCCTGAGGCGGAAATTGAACAAGAAGTTCAGCTCGAAAAGCCGGGCCTGTTTTCGAAATTGCCTGGGTTGCGCCGCAAGGCGGAGCCTGTGGTTACAGCTGCGGAACCGGACTATAGCGGCTATGATACCGAAGATCGCATTCGGTCGAAAATTTCCGATGTAAT
Organism: uncultured Rhodobacterales bacterium; assembly: GCA_964352105.1. Lineage (GTDB taxonomy): Bacteria > Pseudomonadota > Alphaproteobacteria > Rhodobacterales > Rhodobacteraceae > Litoreibacter. The sequence continues at coordinate 31,906 of CAYGQQ010000006.1, forward strand.
CAAAAATCGTGGCAACCGTGTGGTGCCGCCAAGTGTGACGCAATCACAGGCTTTGCGCGCTGAACCCTCTTTGACACGCCCCCAAGGTGGTGCGGTTCCTGTCTATACCGACGACATGCCAGCCACGCCGTTTGACGAGTTTGACGCCGACGAAAACATCTTCAATGAAGACTTCGATGCGGGTCAGGACGAATACGCCGTACAAGGCGAATACGCCCCACGTGAGGTCCCTATTCCCGAGGCCAAAGCCGTCGTGCAACATCCTGTTCGCAAGACGCCAGCGCCAAGCCGCAAAGCGCAATCTGATGCGCAACCACGCCTGAATTTCAGCGGTGACACGCCAGCGTTTGAACTGCCGCCCCTGAACCTTTTGTCCAGCCCATCAACCGTCGAGCGCCATATTCTCAGCGACGAGTCATTGGAAGAAAACGCCCGAATGCTGGAAGCCGTTCTGGATGACTACGGCGTCAAAGGCGAAATTATCGCGGTCCGTCCTGGCCCCGTCGTCACAATGTACGAGCTTGAGCCCGCGCCGGGCTTGAAAGCCTCCCGCGTGATCGGATTGGCCGACGATATCGCACGCTCCATGTCTGCGCTGTCTGCGCGTGTGTCTACGGTCCCCGGCCGCTCGGTCATCGGGATCGAATTGCCGAACGAGAAACGTGAAATGGTCGTGCTGCGCGAAATCCTCGCGGCCCGCGATTTTGGCGACAGCAACCAGAAACTGCCGCTCGCCTTGGGCAAGGATATCGGGGGGGAGGCGATAGTCGCCAACCTCGCCAAGATGCCTCACCTGCTGATCGCGGGGACCACGGGCTCGGGTAAATCGGTGGCGATCAACACAATGATCCTGTCGCTGCTTTACAAGCTGACGCCGGAAGAATGCCGGTTGATCATGATCGATCCGAAAATGCTGGAACTGAGTGTCTATGACGGCATCCCGCATCTTCTATCACCTGTTGTGACAGACCCAAAGAAGGCTGTTGTTGCCTTGAAATGGGTCGTGGGTGAAATGGAAGAGCGTTACCGCAAGATGTCCAAAATGGGTGTGCGCAATATCGACGGCTTCAATGGCCGCGTGAAAGACGCGCTGTCCAAGAACGAGATGTTCAAACGCACCGTGCAGACCGGCTTCGATGATGAAACCGGCGAGCCCATTTTCGAGACGGAAGAATTCCAGCCCGAAGCGATGCCTTATATCGTCGTTATCGTCGACGAGATGGCCGACCTGATGATGGTGGCCGGCAAGGAGATCGAGGCCTGTATCCAGCGTCTGGCGCAGATGGCACGGGCCTCTGGTATTCACCTGATCATGGCCACGCAGCGTCCTTCGGTTGACGTTATTACCGGCACGATCAAGGCGAACTTCCCAACTCGGATTTCTTTCCAGGTCACTTCCAAAATCGACAGCCGCACCATTCTGGGTGAGCAAGGCGCTGAGCAGCTACTGGGCATGGGCGACATGCTCTACATGGCAGGTGGCTCCAAGATCACCCGCGTTCACGGTCCATTCGTCAGCGATGAGGAAGTCGAGGAGGTCGTCAACCATCTGAAATCCTTCGGAGAGCCGGAATATATGTCTGGCGTCGTTGAAGGCCCCGATGAAGAGAAATCCAGCGATATCGACGCGGTTCTGGGCCTTGGTGGCAATACCGACGGTGAGGATGCACTTTATGATCAGGCTGTCGCGATCGTGATCAAGGATCGCAAATGCTCCACGTCTTACATCCAGCGCAAACTGGCTATCGGCTACAACAAAGCCGCGCGTCTGGTTGAGCAGATGGAAGAGCAGGGGCTGGTCTCCGGCGCGAACCATGTCGGCAAGAGAGAGATCCTGATCCCTGAACAATAGGCGATTTCTCGCGATATTTCAGGATGGTAGCATCTATGTGAACGGCTGCGGGTTTCATCCGTGGCCGTTTGGCTTATCTAATAGGGTATGATGAAAAAACTGATCCTCGCCCAAGCGCTCGCCCTTTCATTGAGCTTCCCTGTATATGCTGAGAAAATTCCGCTTCAGGTGCTCAACAGCTATCTCAACGATCTGAAAAGCGCGAAAGCTGCGTTTTCGCAGACCAATGATGATGGATCCGTGTCCACCGGAACAGTCTATATCAAGCGCCCCAACCGCGCCCGGTTTGAGTATGATCCCCCCAACAAAAGTCTTGTGATCGCTGGTGGCCAGCAGGTTGCGATCTTTGATCCCAAATCCAACGTTCCGCCAGAGCAATACCCGCTGCGCCGGACGCCACTAAGCCTCATTCTGGCGCGCAATGTGCAGCTGAACCGCTCAAACCTGTTATTGTCTCATACAGAGCAGGGCGACAAAACGGTCGTGGTGCTACAGGATCCGGAGCATCCCGAATATGGCAATATCGAGCTGAAATTCAGTGCCAACCCGGTCACGTTACGTGAATGGGTGATCAACAATGACGCAGGCGGACAAACCCGCGTTTTGCTAAACGACTTGTCCGAAACACAAATCGGGGCACGTCAGTTCAATATCCCGCAGGAAATCAAAGCACGTGGCCTGGACTAGATTTTGCCGCAGCTGATCAATTGCGCGTTGTAGTTGTCTGCGCGGGCCGCGACCTCTGACGATACGCGCAACAGCCAGGACTTGTTCCGATAACTGCCGCGTGCATAGCCAGTCCGGCCTTCATGATAGGCCAGATATTGGTTGCGCGCGTCGCCTTTGGAAATGCCCAGACGTTCCTCGGTGCCATCCATGTACCAGCCGATAAAATCAACGGAATCGTCAAACCGGTCGCGGCGGGCGAAACGCCGTCCCTGATCGCGTTGGTATTCCTTCCATGTGCCATCAAGCGCCTGACTGAACCCAAAGGCCGAGGATTGCCGCCCCATCGGGATCACACCCAGTGAAAATTGCAGCGGCGTGCGCGCATCGCCGACAAACCGGCTTTCGTGGTAAATCGTGGCCATCTGAACGGGGACAGGAACGCCCCATTTACGCTCTGCCTGCTGCATGTCTTTCAGCCAGCCCGGACGCTGGGACACAATGGAACATGCGTTGTCCAGATTGCGGGGCGGGTTGCTGCCCCCGACACCGCATGCTGCAAGAATCAGGAGGAGCGCTAGATAGCGGTAAGTTTTGATCATCTGCCTGTATGCCTTTTTGGCTTTTGACGTGATCCTACCTTATTTTCATAGGCCGGGGAAGCCTTTGCGGCTGCGGCTTAGATCAAAAAAGCGAGTGTTAGCGGGATGAAGCCGACCGATAGCAGGGTCGAAATGACAACTAGGCCTGCGACAGCTTCGGAATCGGCTTCATATTTGGCCGCCAGCAAGTAGGACGTCACAGCAACCGGGGTCGATACCTGCAAAATAAGGACCCCAAATGGAACGGCGTCCAGTTCAAAATAGATCCCCACCGCCGCCGCAGCAGCAATGCAAAGGGCTGCCTTTAGCAGGGAGATCAGAAATGCGCGTCCGATCCCCTGTGGCTTAAGTCGTGCAACTGCGACACCCAGGGTAATCAGCATCAGCGGAATGGCCATCTGACCAATCAGATCGAGAGTGTTGGTCAGAAAGACCGGTGTTTTCCAACCCTGCCACAAAAATAGGGCACCAAGGAGCGTCGCGCCGACCAACGGCTCTTTCACCACCTTGATCAGGGAGCCTCCGCCGGACACGAGCCAGACACCAAAGGTGAAGGAATAAATTCCCATGATCGCGAAGATCACAACGGCATATCCAAACCCCTCATCACCAAATGCGAATAGTGCAAGCGGGAGGCCAAGATTGCCAGTATTGCCAAAAATCAGCGGGGCCAGATAGGTCCGCCGGTCCAAACCAAACAGGTAAACGAGGATGTAGCAACCCAACGTGACGATGCCGTAAGCCACCACGGCCGCGATCGAAACTGTTGTCAACGCCTCTGGCACAATGTCGGTTTCCATCAAGGCCACGAAGATCAAACACGGCACGGAAAGGGTCATCGCAAGGCGTGTTACGAACTGAATTCGGTAGTCAAAACCAAGCTTGACCCACACATAACCAATGGCCGCCAACAGGAAAACCGGCGCGACGATTTCGAGCACTGTCAGGGCTATGTTCACAAACTGTTTCCCTAAAAAGAGCCTGCTTTAATGGACAAACAGGGCTGGTTGGGTCTATCTAGAACGTGTAAGGGTTGCAATGTTATGATTAGAACACACGCGAAATATATGCTCGGACAGATCGTCCGGCACAAAAAACACTCTTTCCGGGGTGTTATATTTGATGTCGACGCGGAGTTCTCAAATTCCGATGAGTGGTACGCGAATATCCCGGCTGAAAGCAGGCCGCGCAAGGACCAGCCGTTCTATCATCTACTCGCTGAAAATGATGAAAGCTACTACGTTGCCTACGTGTCCGAGCAAAATCTGGCCGCGGATTTGTCCGGGGAACCTGTTGATCACCCTGACCTGAGCGCGATGTTTGGCGACTATGACGGGCGCGGGAAATACCCGCTTCAGTTCGACCTGAACTAAGTTAATATCCCAAAGCACAACCATCTTTGCGCGGGTCAGACGCCCCGTGCAGAATGCCGTTCTCATGATCAATGAAAATCGCTTGCGCCCCGCCGATGGGGCCATGCGGCACGACCACATTGTGGCCCATATCCGCCAATTCCTGACGAACCTGATCGCTGTAGCCGCGCTCCACCTTCATCACACCTTCGTAGTCAAAACACCGCGGCGCATCGATGGCCGATTGCAGGTCCATCCCGAAATCTACCAGATTGGTGACAAAACGGGCGTGACCATTGCTTTGATAGGCACCACCCATCACACAAAACGGCATGATGACCTTGCCAGACTGCCGAAGCATGCCGGGAATGATCGTGTGCATTGGGCGTTTTCCACCAGCAAGCTCATTAGGGTGCCCTTCCTCCAACGTGAAACCGGCACCGCGGTTTTGGAACAAGATACCAAATTTATCCGTCGCAATCCCCGATCCGAAGCTGTCAAAGATCGAATAAATCAGCGACACGGCCATCTGATCCTTATCGACGACGGTCAGACAGATCGTGTCCTTGTGAACCTGCTCGGAAAGTGAGGTCGCATTTTCCATCGCGCGGGCCGGGTCGATCAGATCAGTCAGGGATTTGGCCGTGTCCATCGACAACATGTAGTCGAGCCGCTGCATATAATCCGGGTCCGACAGGAATCGGTTGCGGGTGTCGTAGCCCAGTTTTGTCGCTTCCGCTTCGATATGCGCGCGCTGTGTTCCCAGCGCATCCATGGAAGCCAGATCAAACTGGCTCAGGATGTTGTTGATCAGAATGGCCGTCGCACCTTGGCCGTTCGGGGGATGCTCCACCATTTCCATGGTCTTGTATGTGCCCGAAATCGGATCGGTGTAATTGCAAGCGGTCGCGGCGAAATCGTCCAACGTGTGAACCCCGCCTTGGGCTTTCAGCGTTGCGACCATATCCTCGGCAACTTCGCCCTCATAAAACGCCTCGCGGCCGTCGGCTGCGATCCGGCGCAGAACCTCTGCCTGTCCCGGTGCGCGAAACACTTGTCCGGGTTTCAATGCTTTGCCATTTTGAAGAAAATGTTTTGCACCGGCCCCATGAGGACGGTCTTCCGCCTCCACCCAGTCGAAAGCTGTACGCGGAGCGACCGGAACTCCAGCGTCTGCGTAGTAAATTGCTGGGGCAAGGCTGGCGGCCAGCCCGATTTTGCCCCAGTCCGCCGACAATTTGCAAAACGCGTCAACCGCACCCGGAATTGTCACGGCGTCCGGGGTGGTTTTTGGAACTGTGTTGTGGCCCGCGTCCCTTAGCGATTGTGCGTTGGCGGCGGCAGGTGCACGACCGGAGCCGTTCAACGCCAGAATATCGTCGGTTCCGGCTGGCTTTATCAACACAAAGCAATCACCACCGATACCAGTCATCTGCGGCTCGCAAATGCCTTGAGCTACGGCTGCGGCAATCGCGGCATCCATTGCGTTTCCGCCTGCTTCGAGGATCTGCACCCCGATCTTTGAGGCCAATGGATGAGATGTCGCGATCATGCCGTTCGCTGCAAACACAGTTGATCGGCCGGGGGATTGGAAATCACGCATCTATCAAAACCTTTTCGCAAGTGGTCGCGAGAGGATAGGGGCTACGGCCCTGATGTAAATATGATTATTGGAGAGTGCTGCAGTTCCTCGACGTCGCGTATCTGGGTGGGGGCTGAATAACACGACGCCGAGGGAAGCTCTGCAGCTACAAGAATGTTATCGCCCTGATTTGAGGCACGCGTTTGGGCGCATTGTGGAATTTGGAAGGCATCATCGTAGTCACAATAAGTATTGTTCATCGAACAGAGGGTAGGGCGTGGTGAACGGCCGAATTGTCTGGAAATGATCGACAATGAATGGAGCGTGAAGACGCGCGCGCGCGGCGAACCGGGTTTCGAAACCCAAGATTCGCAATAAATTGGCGGCGAGTCGCTGCTAGCTCTGGGGCTTGTGTGGAATGTGGGCGCTCAAGTGATTGCCGGATCCAACCCTGGAATATTCAAGATCTGCTGTAAGCGTGCGGATAAGGAACCAGCCGAACCCACCTTCTGGCAGATCATCGATATCAACATCCATTTTCGGCAATTTTGGATCGGGCGGCGTCAGGTTCGGCATGACCTTACCATCATCGATCACCAGAAAACGAACACCGTCACCTGATAGTTCAAGCTGTATACTGATCGGGCCGGGAGGGCCGCCGCTATAGCTATGTTCCGCGATATTGTTGAGGACCTCCGCCAGAACAACTTCAGTATTAATGCGCAGCTCGCCTGGAAGCTTTGCCGCATCAAATGCCCGGTGGATATCTTCGAAACACCCCCGAACTTCCTCTGGCCGCGCGATGATCTTCAGCTCAAGCCTAAAGACATCGTCGCGATGCTGTTCAGAATTCAGGGGTCGGCGTGCAGAAACATCACGCGGCATCAGCACCGTGACCTTTGGTGTCGTCCAAGCCTTCATCCACTGAAGCGTGCAAAAGGAAGACATTATCCATTCGGGTAAGCGCGAAGACCTTTGCAACAGCGGGTTGTAAATCAGCCAGCTCCAGCTTTCGTCCTTCCAAGAGTTTCAAGGCTGAGACCATCGCCCCCAGGCCGCTACTGTCCATAAATTCTACATTCTTGAGGTCCATCAGAACGCGCCCCTCAAAGTCAGAGGTGATATCGCGGAACTGGTCCTTAAGATGAATGGCTCCGGCTGCATCGATCCGGTTTGTATCAACCTTGATGACAAGCACATCCTTCACCACATTCGAGCTTAGCTGCATGGTGTTACTCCGATTTAACTGTGGTATCGGGTTTAAGAGCCAAAGGTTACTATTAGGTTTTGAAATCCAAGCGAGGGAGACGTCGTATGAAGCAGGTTGTTATTGCCGGGGCCGCACGCACGCCGATGGGCGGTTTTCAAGGCGCGTTTTCCGGCGTTGATGCACCCGTGCTTGGCGGTCAGGCGATAAGGGCGGCCCTGGAAGGCGCGTGTACAACAACCGTGGACGAGGTGTTGATGGGCTGCGTTTTGCCCGCAGGCCAAGGCCAAGCCCCCGCCCGTCAAGCCGGTTTCCTGGCGGGTCTCGGCGAAGAGGTTCCGGCGACAACCTTGAACAAGATGTGCGGCTCGGGGATGAAAACCGCGATGATAGCCTTTGACCAGATCGCGTTGGGGCACGCAGATACGATGGTCGCAGGTGGTATGGAAAGTATGACGAACGCGCCGTACCTGCTGCCGAAAATGCGCGATGGGGCCCGGATCGGTCACGCTCAGGTCCAGGATTCGATGTTTCTGGATGGGTTGGAGGATGCCTATGACAAGGGCCGCTTAATGGGCACATTCGCAGAAGACTGCGCTGAGGCGTATCAGTTCACCCGCGAAGCTCAGGATGACTACGCGTTGACCTCCCTTTCAAACGCGAAAGCGGCGCAGGCCTCTGGCGCGTTCGCAGGCGAGATCACGCCGGTTACAATGACCACACGCAAAGGCGAAACGGTCGTGGCTGAGGACGAACAACCGGGCAATGCGCGCCCTGAAAAGATACCAACCCTTCGCCCGGCATTTCGGGACGGCGGCACAGTGACCGCCGCCAATTCCTCCTCGATCTCGGACGGGGCTGCCGCGCTGGTTCTGGCCTCGCAAGAGGCCGCCGCCGCACAAAACCTGACCGTTCGCGCGCGGATCGTTGGCCATGCCAGCCACGCGCAAGCACCGAACCTGTTCACCACGGCGCCGGTTCCTGCTGCCAAGAAACTGCTATCATCCATTGGTTGGTCCATCGGCGATGTTGATCTTTGGGAGGTGAACGAGGCGTTCGCCGTCGTTCCGATGGCCTTCATGCACGAGATGGGCCTGCCCCGCGAAATTGTGAACGTAAACGGTGGTGCCTGCGCACTGGGCCATCCGATTGGGGCCTCCGGCACGCGGATCATTGTCACGCTTCTCAACGCGCTGGAAACACGCGGTTTGAAACGCGGTGTGGCGGCAATTTGTATCGGTGGCGGTGAAGGCACAGCCATCGCGATAGAGAGGGTCTGATGCCGGACTACGCATATCTGAAATCCGCGATCTTGTCGCTGGTTGAGGGCGAGACAGATCAGGTTTCGCTGATGGCCACGATTGCCTGTGAGGTCCACCATTCAGACGACCGTTTTGACTGGACCGGATTTTACCGGGTCGTCGCGCCGGAGTTGATGAAAATCGGACCTTATCAGGGCGGTCACGGCTGCCTTGTGATCCCGTTTTCGCGTGGAGTCTGCGGGGCCGCTGCCCGGACCGGAGAAACTCAACTGGTGGCCGATGTTGATCAATTCGAAGGTCATATCGCCTGTGCCAGTTCCACCCGGTCCGAGCTGGTTCTCCCGGTTTTCGACAAGGCAGGCGCGGTCATTGCGGTTTTTGATATCGACAGCGACCAGCCAGATGCGTTCACGCAAGAGGATGCGGACGCGTTGGAAGGCATCCTGAAGGCCGTTTTTAGCGAGTGATCCCAGCACAGTTTTTTCTTGCCTGAAAACCAACTTTCTGACAGCGTGAAAAAATCGATGAAAATTTCACGACAGTGAGTCTCTAGTCTATGCTGCAAAAGAATTTGCTCCTGACGCTTGGTGCGGATCTAAGGGCTTTGCGCAAAGCGCGCGGGCTTACTTTGAGCGAATTGGCAGAAGCGCTTGGCCGGTCCGTGGGCTGGTTGAGCCAGGTAGAGCGGGACAAATCCGAACCTTCGATCTCGGACCTGAAACAAATAGCCGGAGTTCTGGATATTTCCGTTTCCAGCTTGTTTCGGCAAACTTCCACGCCAAGCCGGGAGCAGGGCTATATCGTGCGCTCTGAAGCGCGCCGTCCCATCGGGTCTCGTGAAGCCGGACTGGTTGAAGAGCTGTTGTCGCCTGACCTAACCGATGATTTTGAAATGGTCCACTCGGTCTTTGAGCCGGGATCATCCATTGAAGAACCCAATGCGCGTCCCACGCAGGAAGTGGGCTATGTCATCTCGGGCCGGCTTGATCTGACCATTGGCGGGACGCTTTTCCATCTCAACCCCGGAGACAGCTTTCGGATCCGTGGCGAGTATTATCAATGGGCCAATCCCTACCCTGATCCCTGCAAGGTGATCTGGGTGATCGCCCCGCCGGTGTACTAGGATGAGCTGGGAGGCATGGATCATCTTCGCAGTTTTCTGGGCGGTCTTCGTGACCACGCCGGGACCAAATGCTGTGAACTGCGTCACCAACGGGTTGACCCATGGCTTCCGCAAATCCTTGCCGGGCGTGTTGGCGATCCTGACACAGGCGACCTTGTTCCTTTTGGCCTCGGCGGCGGGGGTGACAGCCCTTTTGGCGCAAGCCCCCGAAGTGTTCTACTGGGGCAAGCTGATCGGTGCGGGCGTGTTGATTTTTTTGGGCGTGCGCGGCTGGATCAACGCGGCAAGGCCCGTGACACTAAAACCGATCAACGCTCGCACGATCTACGGACGCGCCTTTCTGATCGCGACGATCAATATCAAATCGGTGACTGGCTACTTCGCGGCCTTCACCCAATTCGTGCAGCCCGACGTGCCGATCTGGTCACAGATGGTGGTGATCATGCCTACCGCGCTCTGCATTACGGCGCTGAGCTATCTTGGCTATACTGCCGTCGGCGCAGGCCTTGGCAAAGCAGCCCTGGGCGCGGTTCTGAACATTTGGGTCCGACGCGTTATGTCGGCATGTTTCGTGCTCTATGGCATCCTGCTGGGTAGCAGCACTACACCGGGGAGGGCGTGATGTATAAGGGGCGGTGCGAATGTGGCGCGGTGGCGTTCGAGGTCCCGGAACTCCGCGAAGAGGTCACGTTTTGCCATTGCAGCCAATGCCGACGCACAAGCGGCCACCAATGGGCCGCAACGCGCGCGCCTTTCGCATCCCTGAACTTCACGCGGGACGATGGCCTGACTTGGTACGCCTCTTCCGACTTTGCCAAGCGCGGCTTCTGCAACCGCTGCGGGTCGAGCCTGTTTTTCCGAATGAATGGCGAGGACGGTGTTGGCATCGCGGCTGGATGCATCGACACCCCGAACCCGCTGAAACCCGGCAAGCACATCTTCACCGCCGATAAGGGCGGTTACTATCAACTCGCGGACGACGCTCCGCATATCGAGAAATACTAGGGAGCACTCAACTCATGTCCGATTTTCCAACAACGGCCCGTGTGGTCATCATCGGTGGCGGTGTCGTCGGCACATCCACTCTGTATCATCTGGCAAAAGCTGGTTGGAAAGACTGTGTCCTTCTGGAAAAGAACGAACTGACGGCAGGGTCGACCTGGCACGCCGCTGGCAACGTGCCGAATTTTGCGGGCTCTTGGGCGGTGATGAACATGCAGCGTTACGGCGCGGCCATGTACCGGACCTTGGGCAAAGATGTTGACTATCCGATGAACTACCATGTCACCGGTGCAATCCGCTTGGCACATTCCAAAGAGCGGATGCAGGAGTTCGAAAAAGTTGCGGGCATGGGCCGCTACCAAGGTCTGCAAATGGATATCTGCACGCCCGACGAGCTGAAGGAGTACAACCCGTTTATCGAAACACATGATCTTGCAGGCGGTCTTTGGGATCCACTGGATGGCGACATTGATCCCGCACAGCTGACCCAAGCGCTGGCCAAGGGCGCGCGCGACGCAGGTGGCCGGATCGAGCGGTTCAGCCCAGTGACAGGCATTGAACGTGATGGCGACGAATGGATCGTTAAAACTGGCAAAGGTGACATCCGCTGTGAATACGTCGCAAACTGCGCGGGTTACTACGCGCAACGCGTGGGAGAGATGTTCAAGCCATTTGGCGGACGCACAGTCCCGATGGTTGTGATGTCACACCAGTATTTCCTGACAGAGCCTATCGCTGAACTGGAAGCCTGGACCAAGGAAAACGGTCGCAAGATGCCGATGATCCGGGATGTCGACAGCTCTTACTACTTGCGGCAGGAAAAGACAGGCCTGAACCTCGGACCCTATGAGCGAAATTGCAAAGCGCATTGGGTCACACCTGAGGATCCGATGCCCGAGGACTTCTCCTTCCAGCTTTATCCTGACGATCTGGACCGTTTGGAATGGTATATCGAAGACGCAATGGAGCGTCTGCCACTGCTGGGCACAGCGGGTGTTGGACGCAACATCAACGGCCCGATCCCATACGCCCCTGATGGCCTGCCGATGATCGGCCCGATGCCGGGTGTGAAAAATGCGTTCGAAGGGCACTCCTTCACCTTCGGGATCGCCCAAGGTGGTGGCGCAGGCAAATGCTTGTCGGAATGGATCATGCATGGCGAGACAGAGCTCGACATGTGGGCCGTCGATCCGCGCCGCTACACTGATTTCGCCGATCACGATTATTGCTTGTCGAAAGCGCTGGAGACTTACGGCCACGAATACGCGATGCATTTCCCGCATCACGAATGGCCTGCTGGGCGCGACAAGAAGCTGTCGCCGAACCACGCAACGCTTTTGGCCTCTGGCGCGCAGATGGGTGCCTATAACGGCTGGGAACGCGCGAACTGGTTTGCCCAAGAGGGCGATGATACGTCCGAAGAAGCCACACATACCTGGGACCGTCAGGGCCCATGGGCCATTCGGATCAAGGAAGAGGTCGAGGCCTGCACCAACGCAGTCGGTGTCCTCGATATGCCAGGCTTTTCGCGCTATACATTGACCGGTGACGGCGCTGCGGAATGGCTGCGTGGTCAGGTAACGGGGGCGTTGCCAAAAGCGGGCCGCATGAACCTTGGCTACTTCACGGATAGCCGCGGGCGGATTGTGACCGAGGTGACAATTATTCGCTTTGGCGAGGATGATTTCTGGCTGATGACCGCTGCCGTGGCCCAATGGCATGACTTTGAGTTCCTCAAAGGCCGCCTGCCTGCCGATGGCTCCCTGAGCTTGACCGATATCACGACAGACTGGTCCACCGCTTTGGTCACTGGCGCGCAATCGCGTGCGTTGGTCCAAGGCCTCGCACCGGCTGCCGATTTGACCACGGGTTGGCTAACCCACCAGGACAGCGAGATCGCAGGCAAATCTGTGAAGCTGATGCGGATTTCCTTCGCTGGTGAGCTCGGCTGGGAAATCCACTCCGCCTTTGATGATAGTGCTGCAGTTTACGAGGCAGTTCGGGCCGCAGGGGCAAAGCCGTTTGGGATGTACGCGCTGAACTCCATGCGGATCGAAAAGGGATACCGGACATGGAAGGGCGATCTGTCGACGGATTACACCTTGCTGGAAGGTGGCATGGCCCGCTTCCTGCGTCTGAACAAAGAGCAGGACTTCCCCGGCAAAGCAGCGCTTGCCAACGAGATGCAGCAAGGCTCGAAAAAGGGCTTTGTGACGATGATCGTCGATGCAGGCGAAGCGGATGCGCCCTACATGTCGACCGTCTGGAACGGTGATGAAGTTGTGGGCGAGACAACATCGGGCGATTGGGGCTACCGGATCAACAAATCCGTGGCGTTGGGCGTGGTGAAGGCGGAGCTGGCCAAACCGGGGACAGAACTTGAGGTGGAAATCTTTGGCAAACGCTGCAAGGCGGTTGTGCAGGAAGATGCGCCACTTTGGGACTCTGAAAACGAGCGTATCCGCGCATGATTGGGCCGCAAAACCGGGGCCATCGAGCCCCCTTGTTTTGCGGTTCGCCGCTTCCGCGCGAACGGGCTGTATGATGTCAGAGATCACAATTCTTGACGGCGGGATGGGGCAAGAGCTTCTCAACCGGTCGGGTCGTGCGCCGACGGGTCTTTGGTCTGTGCAATTCCTGCTCGACGACCCCGATCTGGTGCGCGAGGTTCACAGCCTTTACTTTGCAGCAGGTGCTGAGATCGCCACGACCAACACCTATTCGGTCTTGCCTGACCGGCTGATCCATCACGGGATCGAGGACAAGCTGGACGCCCTTGGTATCCTTGCTTGCACAATGGCCTGCGAAGCCCGCGACGCCCATGGGTCTGGACAAGTCGGCGGATCGCTGGGGCCGCTGGGCTTTTCCTACCAACCTGATAAAGCTCCACCTGCCGAGATTGCCGCAGAGACCTATGCCAGCCTTGCGCGTCGCCATGCAGATTACGTCGATTTCCACATTCTGGAGACGATGTCCTCTGTTGACCAAGCCCGTGGCGGCCTGATGGGCGCAAGCGTGTCCAACCTGCCGGTCTGGCTGTCCGTTTCTGTGGATGACATTGACGGGACCAAGCTGCGTTCTGGCGAGCCGGTTTCCGATGTCCTGCCGCTTCTGGATGAATTCAAACCCGCAGCCCTTCTTGTGAACTGCTCTGCCCCAGAGGCGATCAGCCAAGCCCTGACGCAGTTGAAAACCGACACGCCTTTGGGCGCTTACGCAAACGGGTTCGTGTCCATCGCAGACAGCTTCAGCACCATCGGCGCAACAGTTGACCAACTTGAAGTGCGCAAAGACCTTTCCCCGGATACCTATTCAGAATTCGCCATAACCTGGGCGGAAAACGGAGCCAGCCTTATCGGTGGCTGCTGCGAGGTTGGACCGGATCATATCAAAGAACTCACTAGACAATTCAAAGGAGCAGCGTGATGGCTGAACTTCCAACAAAAGCCCGCGTTGTTATCATTGGCGGCGGTGTCATAGGATGCTCTGTCGCCTATCATCTGGCCAAGATCGGCTGGAAAGACATCGTCCTTCTGGAGCGCAAGCAGTTGACTTGCGGCACCACCTGGCACGCCGCCGGTTTGATTGCGCAGCTTCGGGCGACAAAGAACATGACGAAGCTGGCCAAATATAGCCAGGAACTCTACGGCGATCTGGAAGCGGAAACAGGCGTGGCGACAGGCTTTAAACGCTGCGGCTCGATCACGGTTGCTTTGACGGAAGAACGTCATGAAGAGATCAATCGCCAAGCTGCCATGGCTCGCTCTTTCGGTGTCGAAGCCGAACCTATCAGCCCCGAAGAGGTCAAGAAACGCTACGAGCACATCAATATCGATGGCGTCGTCGGCGGCGTCTATCTGCCATTGGATGGTCAAGGTGATCCCGCAAATATCGCGCACGCTTTGGCAAAAGGCGCGCGCCTGAAAGGGGCTGTTGTCAGCGAAGGCACGCGCGTCACCGCCATCAACAAGGCTGGCCGCCGGGCGACAGGTGTTGAATGGGAAAACGAGGCTGGTGAAACTGGCACGATTGAGGCCGAACATGTCGTCAACTGTGGTGGGATGTGGGCCCATGAGATCGCCCGTATGGTCAATGTCAACGTGCCTCTCCATGCGTGTGAACACTTTTATATCGTCACCGAAAGCATCGAAGGCCTGACCCAAATGCCGGTTCTGCGGGTGCCAGACGAGTGCGCCTATTACAAAGAGGACGCAGGCAAAATGCTGCTCGGTGCCTTCGAGCCGGTATCGAAGCCTTGGGCGATGGACGGCATCCCGCATGATTTCGAGTTCGACCAGCTGCCGGAAGATTTCGACCATTTCGAGCCTATTCTGGAAGCTGCCGTCGAACGCCTTCCAATGCTGGCAGAGGCAGGTATTCACACCTTCTTCAATGGTCCTGAAAGCTTCACACCCGATGATGCCTATCACTTGGGTCTGGCACCAGAGATGGACAATTTCTGGGTCGCGGCAGGCTTTAACTCCATCGGTATCCAGTCGGCAGGCGGGGCCGGGTCCGCACTCGCGCAATGGATGGACGAAGGCCAGAAGCCGTTTGATCTGGGCGATGTCGATATCTCCCGGATGCAACCATTCCAAGGCAACAAAACCTACCTGTTTGAGCGCTCCAAGGAGACGCTGGGCCTGCTTTACGCTGACCACTTCCCCTACCTTCAAAAGAAAACCGCGCGCGGCGTCCGTCGCACGCCATTCCACCAGCACCTTTTGGACAATGGTGCGGTCATGGGGGAACTTGCGGGTTGGGAACGTGCCAACTGGATTTCCAAGCCAACGCAAACAGCGGAGTATGAATACAGTTGGAAACGTCAGAATTTCTTCGACAATGTCGCGGAAGAACACGCCGCAATCCGCAACAACGTTGGCATGTATGATATGTCGTCGTTCGGCAAGATACGGGTCGAAGGACGTGATGCGGAAGCGTTCATGAACTATGTCGGCGGCGGGGATTATTCCGTGCCGGTAGGCAAAATCGTATACACGCAGTTCCTGAACCCGCGCGCCGGGATTGAGGCTGATGTGACCGTGACCCGCCTGTCGGAAACGGCCTATCTTGTTGTCACGCCTGCGGCCACGCGGCTGGCGGATGAAACCTGGATGCGCCGCCATGTGGGCGACTTCAATGTCGTGATCACGGATGTGACCGCAGGCGAAGGCGTTCTGGCGGTCATGGGTCCGAATTCCCGTACACTCTTGCAAAAAGTGTCACCTGCGGACTTTTCAAACGATGTAAACCCATTTGGCACGGCGCAGGAGATCGAGATCGGCATGGGCCTCGCCCGCGCGCACCGCGTGACCTATGTGGGGGAGCTTGGCTGGGAGATCTATGTCTCTGCTGACCAAGCGGGCCATGTCTTCGAGACATTGTGGGATGCAGGCCAAGACATGGAGTTGAAGCTTTGCGGGATGCATATGATGGACACCTGCCGAATCGAAAAAGGCTTCCGGCATTTCGGTCATGACATCACATCAGAAGATCATGTGATGGAAGCAGGCCTCGGCTTTGCGGTCAAAAAGGACAAGCCGGACTATATCGGCCGCGACGCGATCCTTGAAAAGCAGGAGAACGGCCTCGACATGCGCCTTCTTCAGTTCAAACTGACCGATCCGGAACCGCTTCTGTATCACGCTGAACCAGTTCTTCGGGATGGGGAGATCGTCAGCTACCTGACCTCTGGTGCTTATGGTCACCATCTGGGTGGCGCGATGGGCATGGGGTATATTCCCTCCAAAGGCGAAAAGCTTGCCGACGTTCTGGCCTCCAGCTATGAAATCGACGTCGCAGGAACACGTGTGAAGGCGGAGGTGTCCTCCAAACCGTTCTATGACCCGACATCAGAACGGGTCAAATCCTGATCCCATTGGACATTTGGCCCCGGACAGCGTTATGCCCGGGGCCATGAGTTCCGACTACAATCCACCTGACACACCGCTGGTCATCCTGCATGATGACGAACAGCTTTTGGCCATTGAAAAACCGGCGGGCCTACTTTCCGTTCCGGGCAAGGGCGCGCATCTGTCCGATTGCCTCATTGCGCGCGTTCAGGCAGCTTTCCCACAAGCGCTGCTGATCCACCGGCTGGACCGCGATACGTCCGGGGTGATGGTCTTTGCGATGACACCCCATGCCCAGCGCCATATCGGGTTACAGTTTGAGAAGCGCCAGACGAAGAAATCCTATGTCGCGCGCGTCTGGGGCGAAGTGGCGGAACGGACCGGCACCATTGACCTGCCGCTGATTGTTGACTGGCCGAACCGGCCCTTGCAGCATGTCAACCATGAGACCGGCAAACAGGCGATCACCGATTACCGGACCCTGCGCCATGAAAACGGCACCAGCCGCATGCGTTTGATGCCGAAAACCGGGCGATCTCATCAGCTTCGCGTTCACATGCTGGCCTTGGGTCACCCGATCCTTGGTGATCCGTTTTACGCAACTGGTGCGGCGCTGGATTTCCCCCGCATGATGCTGCATGCCGAAAGCCTGCGCTTGCGTCACCCCGACGGCGGCCGGGGCATGGAGTTCAAGTCGAAATGCCCGTTCTGAGAAAGGAAACCCGATGTCCAAACACACTGCTTTGATAGAATGGAATGTCGGCGACGCTGACTTCGCAGCCAATACGTACAGCCGCGAACATGTCTGGACCTTTGATGGCGGCGCAACGGTCGCGGCCTCAGCCTCCCCCCATGTTGTGCCGTCGCCGTATTCCGCAGAGGAAGCCGTGGACCCGGAGGAGGCATTTATCGCCTCGTTATCGTCCTGCCACATGCTTTGGTTTCTGGACCTGACCCGCAGGGCCGGGTTCAGCGTCGAAAGCTACACGGATAACGCGACCGGCATGATGGTTAGCGACGAAGGCCGCGTTTGGATTTCCGTGGTTGAATTGCACCCGAAAGTCACTTGGAAGGGCGAAGCCCCGGATGCGGTCAAGCTTGAAGCACTGCACCATGCGGCGCATGACGCCTGCTTCATCGCGAACTCAGTCAAAACGGAAGTTCGCACGGTTTTGTAAGCGCGCCAGACATGGCAGCCCGGCGCGCAATAGGTTTTAAGAGTTCCAGCCGGAAACGGCTTTGACCTCGCAAAACTCCTCAAGCCCGAAGGTGCCGCCTTCGCGACCATTGCCAGACTGCTTGTAGCCCCCAAAAGGCGAGCCTTGCGCAAAGCCGGAGCCATTGGTTTCCACCATGCCGGACCGTAACTGACGCGCCACACGGCGGCGTTTTTCATCATCTGAGGTCTGGATGTAGTTGGTCAGCCCATAAGGTGTGTCGTTGGCAATTGCGACCGCTTCTTCTTCGGTGTCAAACGGCATAATCGACAGAACAGGCCCAAAGATTTCTTCCTTGTAGATCGTCATTTCGGGCGTGACGTCGACAAAGACAGTCGGGCGGCAATAATAGCCTCGGTTCAGACCGTCCGGGCGACCCGTGCCGCCTGCCACCAGTTTCGCCCCTTCAGCGATACCCTGTTCGATCAGGTCTTGCACCTTGTCGAACTGCATTTGACTGACCAGTGGACCGATATGGCGCCCTTCTTCGCTTGCGGGCCCAACCTCCGTGGCCAAAGCCGTCTCTGTCGCCTGCTCAACGGCTTCGGCATAGCGGGACCGCTCCACCAGCATCCGGGTTGGCGCGTTACAGCTTTGACCAGTGTTGCGGAAACAGCGGATCACACCCTGTTTAACCGCTTTCTCATTCGCATCCGCGAAGATGATGTTTGCCCCTTTGCCACCCAGCTCAAGACTAACACGTTTCAGGGTTTCCGCCGCCGCGACCGAGATCAGACGCCCTGCACGAGACGAGCCGGTAAAGCTGATCATGTCAACGTCAGGATGCGCAGAAAGCTGGCTACCAACACCGGGGCCGTCGCCATTCACGAGGTTGAAAACACCAGCGGGCAGTCCTGCTTCATGGACAAACTCCGCGAAAAGTACCCCGGACAGGGGCGCAATCTCGGACGGTTTGAGAACCATCGTGCAGCCCGTTGCCATTGCTGGAATGGCTTTCAGGATGATCTGGTTCATCGGCCAGTTCCAGGGCGTGATCAG
The DNA here is from genome assembly GCA_964352105.1 of uncultured Rhodobacterales bacterium. GTDB lineage: Bacteria > Pseudomonadota > Alphaproteobacteria > Rhodobacterales > Rhodobacteraceae > Litoreibacter. The sequence continues at coordinate 50,622 of CAYGQQ010000006.1, forward strand.
ACCGCAGACCCCAATCGGTTCATAGAGTGTCTTCTCGGTCGCTGTGAAATCCCGCTCAAATTCGAACGCATCAAAGGCTTCCAGAAATCCTTTGAGATGCCAGGAGCCTGCGCCAACCTGGTTAACTCTGGCCAATTCCTGTGGCGCACCCATCTCCAAGCTGATGGCCTGGGCCATCTCCTCTTCGCGGGCGGTGTAGACGTCCAACAGTTTTGTCAGATAATTCCGGCGCTCCTCCTTGGAGGTTTGCGACCAGCTGCCAAAGGCCGCCTTTGCCGCCGCAACCGCCTTGTTTGTATCCGCGTCAGATCCCAGAGAGATCGTTGCGCAAACTTCCTCATTGGACGGGTTGATGACATCAAAGTCGTTCGCTGTTTCCGGAGCAACCCATTCACCGTTGATATAGAAGTTCTTTAGATTGGACATGAGAGTCTCCCGATATGATTTTCGCCAACCTGCGTGACAGATAAGGCAAGTGCAATACGTTTTGTAGCTGCGCCGTCAAACACCTGCAGGCAAATGAAAAACCCCGCTGAAAGGCGGGGCTTTAATGTTTTTAGCGTAGTGTAAGTTGCGTGTTAGGCCGCGCGACGGCGGAACATCGCGAGCGCTCCAAGACCGAAGACCAGAAGCAAGCCGCTAGCGGGCAGTGGGACGACGGAAAGCTCTTCTGCAATCCGCGCACGTACATATTCGTTGATGTCAGCATGCGCCGTTGCGGTTGGGTGTACCCCGTCCCAGAACAACCAGCTTGTCGGATCACAAACACCGTTGGTCAGGTTCTGAATGCACTGGTCTTCGAAATTTGCATAGTCGAACTCGCTGGTGCCGCCGGTGATGTCGTTGAACAGTGAGAAGATGTCGATCTCGATAATGTTCACATCGCGCGTGTTCTCCAAACGTGTGATCTGGCGATCCAGTCGGCGGTTGAACGCGTTTGTGGCCCGCGTAGCACGACGTGCCTCATCGGTGCCCAAATAGGACGGTGTTGTTCCGATATTCGGCAGGTTGAACACGAGGAAATTCTGAACGCCAATATCGTTCAAAGACCGAATGCTTGAGGCTACATCGTTGGCCGCATCGCGGGCAGTCTGGCCAATCCGCGGCTCATCGAGGTCCTGGAAGATGTTATTCGCCCCAGCCCAGATGGACACCAGTGGGTTGTCGCCCATCGCACCGCTCGCGAAGGCGGTGAACAGTTGGACCTGCTGGTCCAGGCCCGGGATCGGACCTTGCTCATTGTCGCCGGAGGTGCGGGCACCGCCATAGGCGAAGTTGCCTTCAAACGAACCGACGCCGGGGGCACCCACGACAGGTGCCTGGCCAGCTTCTACGAATTCCGCAATGATGCTTTCATTCCAGACGGGACCGTTCGAGAACCGACCTTCGAAATATGGAAATGGCGGGTTGCCAGTTGCTTCCAGCAAATTGCCGTTGTCGCTGAGGCTGTCGCCCAGTGCCCAGAAGCTTGAAAAAGTGTCTGTCAGTGTCGACGCAGAAAGCGGAGCTGACAATGTGATCGCCGCAACCGTAATTGCAGACCCGATGATGTTACGCATTGGTTCCCCCAAATAACTCGTTATCTGTTATTCCTAGCAGACGAACTCTCAAAACCGAAAACACAATTTTTACAGATGCAAAGTTGACGTCGCGTCGCATTCATCGTGCGCGGACACATTGTCGCCATAGTGGAAACAATAACCATATTAACACTAGAAACTGTTCGTTTTTCGGTTGAATCGCCGATCCCCGTTTCCGAAACTGCGCGGGTAATAATCCTCAGCTAGCGGGTAGGAATTCGCCGTCATGACACAGACCCCAAATCTTGATGAAAGCCATTTCCAAGAGATCGACCGGGCGCGCTTGCTAGACCCAACACGTCAGGAGACGCCGCCAAAGATCTTGATGCTTTACGGCTCGCTTAGGTCAACCTCCTACAGCCGGTTGATGAGCGAAGAAGCGGCCCGGGTCCTCACACGTCTGGGGGCAGAGGTGCTGACGTTTAACCCGTCAGGGCTACCGCTTCCCGATGATGCCGATGCCAGCCATCCCAAAGTGCAGGAGCTGCGCGATCTGGTGACGCTGTCCGACGGCATGGTCTGGTGTTCGCCCGAGCGTCACGGCGCGATGACTGGGATCATGAAAACGCAAATTGACTGGATCCCCTTGTCACTGGGCGGCGTGCGGCCAACCCAAGGCAAGACGCTGGCCGTGATGCAGGTCTGCGGCGGCTCGCAAAGCTTCAACGCGGTGAACCAGTTGCGGATTCTGGGGCGGTGGATGCGACTTTTGACGATCCCCAACCAATCCTCAACCCCAAAAGCCTTTCTGGAATTTGATGGCAACGGGCGCATGAAACCCTCACCCTTCTATGACCGGATGGTCGATGTGATGGAGGAGTTGATGAAATTCACATTGCTGACCCGCGACAACCGCGACTACCTTCTGGACCGCTACAGCGAGCGCAAGGAAAGCGCAGCGGAGCTGTCCAAACGCGTGAACCAGAAATCGATCTGACAAGAAAAAGGGCCCCGGCGAAAACGACGGAGCCCTAAGTTCTTGAAAGCGCTAGAGAGCTACTCTTCTGCGGCTTCCTCTTTCTTAACTTCTTCGCCAGTTTCCTGATCAACAACTTTCATCGACAAGCGCACTTTGCCGCGATCATCGAAGCCCAGCAGTTTGACCTTCAC
>CAYGQQ010000006.1:53321-61596 GCA_964352105.1 uncultured Rhodobacterales bacterium
TCACTTCCACGCCCTCTAAGAGGACATCGGAAGCATGGTTCAAACGGCGGTTTTCGATCTGAGAGACGTGCACCAGACCATCGCGCTTGCCAAAGAAGTTCACGAATGCACCGAAGTCGACGATTTTGACGACGGTTCCGGTGTAAACCATGCCTTCTTCCGGCTCTGCCACGATCGAATAGATCATGTCATAGGCCTTCTTGATGGCCTCGCCGTTTGGAGAGGCGATCTTGATCACACCATCATCGTTGATGTCGACTTTCGCGCCGGACACTTCAACGATTTCACGGATGACCTTACCGCCAGACCCGATAACTTCGCGGATCTTGTCGGTCGGAACCTGCATTGTCTCGATCCGTGGCGCGTGGACGGAGAAATCGCCCGCAGAGGACAAGGCCTTGTTCATTTCGCCCAGAATGTGCAACCGACCGGCTTTCGCCTGCTCCAGCGCTGTGGCCATGATCTCTGGCGTGATGCCGGCAACCTTGATGTCCATTTGCAGCGATGTGATGCCGTTCTCGGTCCCAGCCACTTTGAAGTCCATGTCGCCCAGGTGATCTTCGTCACCCAGAATGTCGGACAGAACAGCATACGATCCGTCATCTTCAAGGATCAGACCCATTGCAACACCAGCGACCGGCGCTTTCAGTGGAACGCCGGCGTCCATCATGGACAAGGAGCCACCACAAACAGACGCCATGGAAGACGACCCATTGGATTCGGTGATCTCGGAGACAACCCGCACAGTGTATGGAAAGTCTGTCGGTGCTGGCAGAACTGCTTGAAGCGCACGCCATGCCAATTTCCCGTGACCAATCTCACGACGGCCGGGAGGGCCGAAGCGACCGACTTCACCAACCGAATAGGGTGGAAAGTTATAGTGCAACAGGAAGTTCGACTTATACATGCCTTGCAGGCTGTCGATCATCTGCTCATCGTCGCCGGTGCCCAGTGTCGTGACAACCAGACCTTGTGTCTCGCCACGCGTGAACAAGGCAGACCCGTGTGTCCTTGGCAGGATGCCAACTTCGGAAACGATATCGCGGATTTCATCAAGCTTACGACCGTCGATGCGTTTCTTGTTCTTGACGACATCGCCGCGCAGAACCGAGCTTTCCAGTTTCTTCAAAGCAGCGCCGAGGTTTTCGTCTTCTAACTGCTCTTCGGACAGACCGGATTTCGCAGTTTCCTTGGCTTCGGCAACAGCCGTTGTGCGCTCTTGCTTGTCAGTGATCGCATAGGCCGCGCGCATGGCTTTCTCACCAGCTTTGGATACGGCTTTGTACAGATCGGAGTAATCAGGAGCTTGGAAGTCAAACGGCTCTTTCGCGCAATCTTCGGCGAAATCAACGATCAGATCGATGGCTGGCTGAATTTGTTCATGGGCGAACTTAACCGCGCCGAGCATTTCTTCCTCGGAAAGTTCATAAGCTTCCGACTCAACCATCATCACGGCGTCTTTTGTGCCCGCAACAACAAGGTCCAGACGCTGCTCTGGGTTGTGACGCAGGTTGTGCATGTCGTCGAGCTCTGGATTCAGGATGTATTCGCCATCCTCAAAGCCCACGCGGCAAGCTGCAATCGGACCCATGAAAGGTGCGCCGGAAATTGTCAGCGCTGCAGAGGCCGCAATCATCGCAACCATATCAGGGTCATTGACCAGATCGTGTGACAGAACCGTACAGATCACCAGAACTTCGTTCTTGAAGCCCGGAACAAACAGCGGGCGGATCGGACGGTCGATCAGACGGCTTGTCAGCGTCTCTTTCTCGGTCGGACGTGCCTCACGCTTGAAAAAGCCGCCAGGGATTTTACCGGCGGCATAATATTTCTCGTTGTAATGAACAGTCAGCGGGAAAAAATCCTGTCCCGGCTTTTGCTGCTTTGCGAATGTAACGGCGGCCATAACGGAGGTCTCACCGTAGGTGGCAATCACGCAGCCGTCAGCCTGACGGGCAATCTTGCCGGTTTCGAGCGTAAGAGTTTCCTCACCCCACTCGATGGATTTCTTAGTTACGTTGAACATGTAGCGTTTCCTATTTAGGAGCACTCCCGGCGTTCCGGGTCTCCTATTTCAATGGCGGCCCCATTGCCGCCGACCCCTATGTCCTTTGTATAGCGCCGGGGTCGGGGCGCTACGTCTCAGATAAAATGGGCTATATAGGGCTTTTGCAGCTTTGGAAAGCGTTAGGCGGAAGGGCGCGCAATTTAAAATAGCGGGGCGTGGATACAGGGGGATCACCGCCAATTTCAAAAAGGTAAGGAACACCTTACTTCCCGAATCAATGGGCACATGCGACATAAGTTTCAAGTTGGATGAGAAGTTGGTTAACGCCGATACTCGTGAATAACTGAAACACTGCTGGGCAAGCAAACTGAGTAAAGAACGCAACGGGCGCTAACCTGTCGCGTTCTTACTGCGCCCAACTCCCCCGGAAAAGTGCAAAATCGGAAACATACAGTTTTTGATAAATTTGTTCAGACACCCATTTTCGTCATAATTCCGATCGTCAGGCGTTTTTCAGGCACTTAACTGGTGTCTATACATATATGTGGTGGAAAACTGTCGCCGCCGCGCAACACCTGTGCTTGGCTCGGCGTGCCTCAAAAACAAAAACGCCCGCCTAAATGACGAGCGTTTTTAGAATTCTTGGCTTTGATGCTGTGACTCTCGAAAATTTCGAAGCCCAGATCTGGCTCGCTTAGCGGCGGATACCCAAACGAGCGATCAAATCCGTGTAGCGCTTCTCTTCTTTACCTTTGAGGTAGTCGAGGAGTTTCCGGCGCAGCGCGACCATTTTCAAAAGACCACGGCGACCGTGATTGTCTTTCTTGTGAGTCTTGAAGTGCTCGGTCAGCGTATTGATACGGCTGGTCAGGATCGCAATCTGAACTTCGGGCGAACCAGTATCGCCTTCTTTCGTTGCGTATTCTTTCATAAGGCTCGCTTTGAGCTCTGACGTAATCGACATCGGGGTCTCCTTCATTGGTTAAAGGGTTATGGCGCAGGCCGGGATGTCGTCCAGCAAGGCCCATGGAGGCTCCGCATCTTTGCGGATGAGCGCGTATAGGAGAGATTCGTCTGAATTAAAAGGAAAAACCGTCCGGTTTTCCGCGATGTTTTGCGCTTTGCCTTTGGCAATTCGCGGTGCCGTCTCTGGCCGCTGTCAGGCTAGGGTGAAAAACGGGATGAAACAGTCCAAGACCGCGCTTGGGTTCTCCTCCATCACAAAATGTCCGCAGGTGCAGCTTTGCGTGCTGACATCAAAGGCCCAATCGGTCCAGACCGTCTCAGCGGTTCCGATGCGGGATGGGAAGCCGTGGTCAGAATAGAGAAACATCAGTGGCGCTTTGATCTTGTTGCCATTTGCCTTGTCATCTTCGTCCAATTTGCGGTCATAGGTGGCCCCCGCGCGGTAATCGGCGCACATCGCATGAACTCGCGCAGGGCTGGTGGCCTGCCGTCGGTAGGACGCCAAAGACGCCGCCGGAAACGGATCGAGCGATTTGCCCAATGTCCAGCTTTGCAACGTCCAGTCGATATAGGCTTGCGGATCGGCATTGATCATGCGTTCGGGAAACGGGCTTGGTTGGGCCAGAAATGTCCAATGGTACGCCGCAAGACCCAGATCAGCGCTCCAGGCGTCCCAATATTCCGAGGTCGGAAGTATTTCGAGAATGCCGAGCTTGCCCAGTCGCTCCGGGTGATCCAAGGCAAATCGGTAGGCCACCCGCGCGCCGCGGTCATGGCCAAGAACATGGGCGCTTCGCAGGTCGAAATGGTCAAGAATAGCCACCAGATCCTGCGCCATCACCCGTTTGGAATAAGTAATATGATCAGGATCATCATGCGGCGCGTCACTGTCGCCATAGCCGCGCAGATCGGGGATGATGCAGGTGAAATGACGGCTCAACTCAGGTGCTAGTCCGGCCCAGGCCATATGATTTTGCGGAAAGCCGTGCAGAAGCACCAGAGCCGGACCCGTTCCACCAACATGCACCGAGAGGTTGACCGCGCCATTCGCGATCATGTGTTGGGAAAATCCCGGCAGGTCAGATGTGCTCATGCCCATAACTCCGGCTGTTGTTGGTATGAAATATAGAGCGGGTGTTTCGGGTGCCCCGCTTTGGACAGCCCCAGATGATACAATTCACCCCCGCTAGTGCGCAGAAGATGTTCAACCTGGGGGCCGCGTTTGAGGTGTTCGCCATGGGTGCCCCACGCACAGAGCGTGACATCAGTCCATCTCTGCGCGTCCAGAATGGCGGCATCGTTCGCAGGGCCAATTGGGGCTTTAGATTTGCGCATTTTGAACGGGTCTGTGTCGCGCCAAGCGAAGATGTTGCAGACCCGGAAGGCACCAAATCCCAAAGCGCGCGCCCGGCGCTCGCACCGCTCGACGGTGGGGTCGTTCTGGACCTCAGTTGCGGTGGACGGGTTAAGCATGATGAACGAAATCTTTTGGCCTTGAGCGTCCCAGATCCGGGTCAACGCATAGCGGTACTTCTCACAAGGCGAATAAATCGCGGTGCTTTGCGCATCCCCTTTGAGAAATTCCTTGACGATCATGAAGCCGTTTTGACAGGCGGCAGGCGGGCTCGCAAGAGCCCACCGTGTTGTCAGAGGTTATCCGCGCAGATGCGGGCGCTTCTCAAGGATGTAGACGGCGACCAACGCATAAAGCACATGCCCCCAAAGCGCGACCCAGGTGATCCCGGTGAAGCCAAGAAACGGTTTGTTGCCAGCGATAAGATGCGCGACGCCATAAAGCGCAAAAACCCAAAGGCCCACGCCGTAGACAACTGCAGTTATTGCCCAATGCAAGGACGGTAGGATCTTTTGCTGGATGGGCCGCGCCACCAGCACGTAGCCCAGCGTGTAGACGAACATCCCTGTCATCAAGTGCAGGATGTCGCCAGAACCTTTTGGGACTGACCCGAAGACAGTTTTGAGCGTGCCATTTGCAAGACCGACAGGGGCCAGTTTCGCGAAACCAAAGAACGGGCTAAGTCCTTGGCCAAAAAGATCGAATGCAATCGTTGCAAGTGCGCCAGCGACGAGAATGTTCCAGAATTTTCGGGTCATGAGGTCGTCTCCAAATTGATGTGTTGAGACATTCCTAGACCAGCTCAGGGGTGGCGCGATACCCGGCTCACGAAGGGATGTTCAGCAGTGTGTGCTTCCGTGAGTTTCTGTAACATTTGGCCGGATCTGCGCGTCGGATTGAAACCGAAACGGCCCAAGGGGCAGGGCAATGTTACAGTTTGGCGTGCAGAAATACGCGGGCGGGATGCAAGGTTCCGGCCTTGTAGGTTCCGACCGCGATGGCCTGGCCTTGAAAGCTGGCCCAAGCCTCGTCGCCGTAATTTACCTCAGACGTGATCACCATTCCGGGATTGCCGTTTCGCAATTTGGTCGCGCCCTCAGCGGTGCAGGGCAATTCCGGCAGCTCGGACAACCCGACCTCCAAAGGCATCAGCAGCGCGTCAAGCTCGGGTGATTTGGCTTGCGCTTCGATCTGATCCAGTGACACCGCATCGCTCAGATCAAAGGGACCCGACCAGAGGCGACGCAATTCTCGCACATGCCCGAAACAGCCCAACGCTTCCCCCAAATCGCGCGCGATGGAGCGGACATAGCCGCCCTTGCCGCAGACCATCTCCAACGTCACGTGATCAGGATCGGGTCGGTCGATACGGGTGAGGCTTTCAACAAAGAGCGGACGTGAGACCAGTTCCAGATCTTCACCCGCGCGGGCCAGTTTGTAAGCACGCTGGCCGTCAACCTTCACAGCGGAGAATTGCGGTGGCACCTGTTCGATGTCGCCTATGAACTGCAAAAGCGCTGCGTCGATCTGTTGATCATCCGGGCGGTTGTCACTTTGCGAGATCACCTCCCCTTCCGCATCATCCGTATTGGTGGCTTGGCCCAGCCGCACAGTGAACCGGTAGGATTTCAGATCATCGGTAATATAGGGGACCGTCTTCGTGGCCTCGCCTAAAGCAATCGCAAGAATACCCGTCGCATCAGGATCAAGCGTGCCCGCATGGCCGGCCTTCTTGGCATCAAATGCCCAGCGCACTTTGTTGACCACGGCGCTGGAGGTTAGTCCCGCAGGCTTATCAACGACCAGCCAGCCCGAGATGTCGCGGCCTTTCTTGCGTGCCATCAGTCGTCCAGATCGCGGCGCACGGCATCGCTTTGCAAAAGCGCGCGGGTTTCATCCATCTGATCGAAGCTTTCATCGATCACGAAGCGCAGGTCCGGCGCATATTTCAATGTCATCTGTTTGGTGATCGCGCGGCGTAGCTCACCCTTGTTGCGGGCAAGTGCGGCCAACGCGTCCTCGCGCCCGTGACCACCCAAAGGCAGCACGAACGCTGTAGCGATTTTCAGATCAGGCGACGTGCGCACCTCGCTGACCGTAATCGACATGCGGTTAAGATCAGGATCATGCACGTCGCCACGATTGAGTACATCCGCCAAGGTGCGCCGGATCAATTCGCCAACACGCAACTGCCGCTGAGACGGTCCTGCGCCCGAAAAATGAGAATTCTTTGCCATGGAAGCGCACTTAAGCCCCTTGCCAGCCCCTTGCAAGCGGTCCTACACCCGTTTTGAGACATTGGAGACGAAGATATGAGCGATTTGCCAGGCATCGTTATCACAGGGGCATCCGGGCGCATGGGCCAGATGCTGATCAAAACCGTGACCGAAAGCCCGTCAGCACAGTTGATCGGTGTGACCGAGCGTGAGGGCCATGACTGGGTCGGCAAAGATCTGGGCGTTGTTCTGGGAGGTGCGGAAACTGGCGTGCCGGTCGTCTCAGACGCGGTCCCTCTGTTCAAAAAAGCGCAAGCTGTCATTGATTTTACATCACCGGCTGCGTCCGTCGCACATGCTCAGCTCGCGGCTAAAACGGGCACGGTCTATGTCGTGGGCACAACGGGCCTCGCAGCTGAGGATATCGCAGCCATTGACGCGTGCGGTGCGGACACGCCCGTGATCCGAGCCGGAAATATGAGCCTCGGGGTTAACCTGTTAGTCAAGCTTACCCAGAAAGTCGCTCAGGCCTTGGATGAGGATTTCGACATCGAAATTGTCGAAGCGCACCATCACAACAAGGTCGACGCGCCCTCTGGAACCGCCCTCATGCTAGGCGACGCAGCAGCGGAGGGGCGCGGCGTTAAGCTAGAGGACGTGCGCGATTCAGGTCGGGACGGCATCACAGGTGCGCGAAACCGCGGTGATATCGGCTTTACTGCCATCCGGGGCGGCGACGTCGTTGGCGAACATGACGTGATCTTTGCCGCTGCGGGCGAACGGATCGTGCTGCGCCACCTCGCCACGGATCGGGCGATTTTTGCCCGTGGGGCTGTGAAAGCCGCACTTTGGGGACAAGGAAAACCAGCGGGTAGTTATGATATGATGGATGTTCTGGGCCTAAAATAATCTCCATCCGAGTGAACCGATCCTCCCGATGATCCGTATAAAAGGGAGAATAGGTGGAGAGGCGCACATGAATCTGTCAAGATTTCCCATTTTCGCTGCAACAGGATTGGCGATGCTATTGCCAGTAGCAGCTTTCGCGGAGCTTTCGAAAATCGAGACCAGGAACGAGTTTGTTCAGGCGATTAATGGCAAGCATCTGACCCTGTTTGCGATCAAATTGAATGTGACGCCGGAAGGTCAGATCGCAGGGCGCGCCTACGGCCGCGACGTGACGGGTAAATGGCAGTGGCAAAACGGGTTTTTCTGCCGTGACCTTTACTGGGGCCAAACCGATCTCGGTCCGAATTGTCAGGAAGTCCGGGTCGACGGCGATACGATCCGGTTCACGTCCGACAAAGGCGCCGGGCGCTACGCGGACCTGCAACTTCGCTAAGCCGTCTAGAAATCGACTGCGATGCCTTTTTTCTCCCAATCACCGTAGCGCACAGGTTCCGGGCCATCACGGCCGCCAAGCTCTGTCGGCAATTTCAGACCTTTTTCCTTCGCGCGCCGTTCTTGCGCCTCTTTCAGCGCACGTTGCGCGGCCTTGGGCAGATCTTTGCGTGGCGTGGTTTCGTCTGACATCGCATTGCCATCCTTGTTCATAGCATAGGCTTGATATACCCCCCATCCCGAAGGAGACAAGGGATGCCGCAGAAAACGCCGCAAAAGCGGATGGATCACGGACGGCGGGAAAAGCCGGGATTTGCGGCGCGCCGTGCGGCAGTGCAGATCCTGCGCGCTGTTCTTGAGGAACGTCATCAACTGTCTGATCTGACGGGC
>CAYGQQ010000007.1:0-19095 GCA_964352105.1 uncultured Rhodobacterales bacterium
ATGTTATCCGGTCAAGGAAATGTTCATGCCGCTGAAAAAAGCTTTAACAACCATTGGGGCGTGCCGCTGACCTTGGCTCGCATGCCTCGGGACACCGACTTTGCCGTGATCGAGATCGGCATGAACCATCCCGGAGAGATCGCGCCGCTTGCACGGATGGCCCAGCTTGATGTGGCGATGATTACAATCGTTGCCCCGGCGCATCTGGAGGCCTTTGAAAGCATCGAAGGCATCGCAGGGGAAAAGGCAGATATCTTCCAAGGTCTGATGGAAACCGGCGGTGTCGCGATCATCAATGGCGATCTGGATGTGACGGAGTTGCTTTTTGATGCGGCCCCGTTCGGGTGTGAACGTTTCGGGCGCTCTGCCGCCGCCGAATGGCACCTTCGCGAGATGACGCCCACGCAACACTGCACCGCTTGCGCCGCCACTTATAATGGCGCGCAGTTTCTTTTTAAGGTCAACGCGCCGGGTGCGCATTTTGCGATGAATGGCTTGGGCGCGATCGCGGCCTGTGTCGCTGCTGGTGCTGATCTGGGACAATCCGTGATTGCCTTGGGTCAATGGCAGCCGCCTCAGGGCCGTGGCCAGCGCCATTTCATTAAGCTTGATCCGACGAACGATACGCTGGGTATTGATCTCTTTGATGACGCTTATAATGCGAACCCGGCGTCGGTCGGTGCCGCGCTCGATGTTTTGGCAGCGACAACGCCGCCCAATTCGCGCGGACGCCGCGTGGCCATTTTGGGTGATATGAAAGAGCTGGGCAAAACTCAGACCGCCCTGCATGAGGCAATCGCGACCTCCGAGGCGGTTGACGCCTTGTCGATCATCCATTGTGTCGGGCCGCTGATGCGCGCGCTCTATGATGCGCTGCCGGAAGAAAAACGCGGGGCCTGGGCGGAGACCTCGGCGGAGCTTGCCGCACGGCCAAGTAAACTGGTTCATGCAGGCGACAGCGTCCTGATCAAAGGCTCGCTGTCGATGAAAATGGCGCTGATTGTTGACGCGGTGACCAATTTAGGCGAAGCGGATGAAGACGCAAAAATTGATAATGACACCGGAGACACACGCTAGATGTTGTATTGGCTGAGCACTTTCTCGGATGGCGGTGACGTCTTCAACCTGTTTCGCTACATCACGTTGCGCGCAGGTGGCGCGTTCTTCACAGCGCTGATTTTCGGCTTTTTGTTTGGCCGTCCGCTGATCAATCTGCTCAAACGCAAGCAGGCCAATGGTCAGCCCATTCGCGATGACGGTCCGGAAAGCCACCTGATCAGCAAGCAAGGCACGCCCACGATGGGGGGTGTGTTGATCCTTGGAGCAGTTCTGATCTCTACGCTGATGTGGGCGCGGCTGGACAATGGGTTCGTGTGGATCGTGCTCTTTGTGACGGTCAGTTTCGGGGCCATCGGCTTTGTCGATGACTATGCGAAAGTGACCTCCAACTCCCATGCCGGCCTGTCGGGTCGGATACGTCTGGCGTTGGGCATTCTTATTGCAGTCGTGGCCGGATACGGCGCAACAGTGCTGCATCCGGCAGAGCTGACAAACCAGCTCGCCTTGCCCATTTTCAAGGACACTTTGGTGAATATGGGGCTGTTTTTCATCCCCTTTGCGATGTTTGTCATCGTGGGGTCTGCCAATTCCGTGAACTTGACCGACGGGCTTGATGGGCTGGCGATTATGCCGGTGATGATTGCCGCAGGCTCGCTTGGAGTGATCGCCTACGCTGTGGGGCGGGTCGATTTCACCGAATATCTGGGCGTGCATTACGTCCCCGGCACCGGTGAATTGCTGATCTTTACCGCCGGGCTGATCGGCGGGGGCTTGGGTTTCCTTTGGTACAACGCGCCGCCTGCTGCGGTCTTCATGGGCGACACGGGCTCGTTGGCGCTTGGTGGCGCGCTGGGTGCGATTGCTGTGATGACCAAGCACGAGCTGGTATTGGGCATCATCGGCGGGCTTTTCGTGGTCGAAACCCTCAGCGTGATCATCCAGGTGGGCTATTTCAAACTCACCGGCAAGCGGGTGTTTTTGATGGCGCCCATTCACCACCATTTTGAGAAGAAGGGCTGGGCGGAGCCGCAGATCGTGATCCGGTTCTGGATCATTTCGCTGATCCTGGCGATGATCGGTCTGGCGACGCTGAAAGTCAGATGATCCCGGTTCAAGGATATTCCGGTGCGCGTGTCGGCGTCTTGGGGTTGGGCCGCTCAGGCCTTGCCACAGCGCGGGCCTTGCAGGCTGGCGGAGCCGTTCCGCTGGTCTGGGACGACAATGAAGCGGCGCGCGAAAAGGCGAAAGCCGAAGGTTTTACCCTTCATGATTTCACCAAGGCGGACGGGTTTGCCGATGTTGCCGCCCTGATCACGTCCCCCGGTATTGCACATCTCTATCCGGCCCCGCACCGGGTGATTGAGGCGGCGTATAAAGCAGACATTCCCGTCGACAATGACATCAGTCTGTTCTTTCGGTCCTTCGCGACGCAGGAGTGGGACAATTTTGACCAGATGCCCAAGATCGTGGCGGTTACTGGCTCGAACGGAAAATCAACCACTTCGGCGCTGATCCATCACGTGCTGAAAACCGTGGAGCGTCCGACCCAGCTTGCGGGCAATATCGGGCGCGGCGTTCTGGACATTGACCCCGCCATCGAGGCGGAAGTCGTCGTGCTGGAGTTGAGTTCCTATCAGTTGGAGCTGGCGCGCGCGCTCACCCCTGACATCGCCGTTTTCACCAATCTCAGCGCGGATCATCTGGACCGGCATAACGGTCTGGGGGGCTATTTCGCGGCCAAGCGCAGGTTATTTTCCGAAGGCGGACCCGATCGCGCCATCATCGGAGTGGATGAGATTGAAGGGCGCTATCTTGCTGGCCAGTTGTCAGCGGGGCAGACCGATGACCGCGTGGTGCGGATTTCGTCTGGGCAGAAACTGACGGGCGATGGCTGGAATATGTTCGTGCGCAAGGGCCAGTTGGCTGAATGGCGCAAAGGGCGGCAAACGGCGCTGATAGATCTGCGCAAAATCACCGGGCTTCCGGGAAGTCATAACCACCAAAACGCGGCTGCGGCCTACGCGGTGTGCCGCAATCTGGGGCTGGCCCCGCGCGTGATCGAAGCGGCGTTTCAGTCCTTTGGCGGCTTGCCGCACCGCTCGCAAACCATCGCGGAGATTGACGGCGTGCGGTTCGTCAATGACAGCAAGGCCACCAATGTCGATGCGGCATCAAAAGCGTTGCAGGCGTTTCAGAATATCCGCTGGATATGCGGCGGGCTGGAAAAAGAGGGCGGTGTGTCCGAGCTTCAGGCGTATATGGGCGCGGTTTCGAAAGCCTATGTGATCGGCCGCGAAGCGGATGCCTTTGCCTTGCAGCTGGGCGATGTCGCGCTGGAAGTTTGCAAAACCATGGAGGCTGCTGTCAAAGCTGCCGCGCGCGATGCGCAAAGCGGTGACACGGTGCTTCTGGCCCCGGCGGCAGCCAGCTTTGATCAATACGACAATTTCGAAGAACGCGGCGACGATTTTGCCGCTCAGGTTGCCAAGCTAGGCTGAATACGCCTTTTCGCGCTCCGCCTCGCTCAACACGTATGGCTTTACGATGCTGCGGCCAGTCTGTGCATCAAAGAGCGGCGTGTCCTTCCATTTTCCGCTGATCCGTGCGCCCAGAATATTGCGTAGGGTCCGGAAAATAAACTTAAAGGCCGAGCCTTTCGGGTCTGTCACCGGCACTTTCGCCTGTTCGGTCTTGTAGCGGAAGATGATCGGGCCGAGCTGTTCGGACGGGGTATCAATATTGCCGGCGATAATTCCGACAAAGGCGATCTTGGGATTGCCAACGGTGTTGAACATCGGGGTTTTGCAGCAGGTTGTATGCCACCGGTAGAGCCCTTTGGGCGACAGCTTCAGCAAACCCAGCTGATCTGCGCCTTGTGTGATCTTGATTTGCCAGCTTTGGGCCTGCAACAATTCTGTGCCGCCATGCGCGTCAAGGAAGTCCTGTTCCCGGCCAAGATGGTGCTGGAATGCCTGACAGTCGTCGCAGTAACACATCCCGTGATTTCCCGTGCGCACACAATCCGCATCAACTTCAGCCTGAAACGCGCCGCATGTGCAGCTAATTTTGAGCGTCTTGTCCATGGCATCCTCCGGATAAGCTCGGCTCCAAACTAGAGCGCAAAACTCACCAAAACAACGCCCGTTTCGGCAAACTCGCACTGGATTTAGTGCTCAATTGCCGCTATGCTGACAGAATAGACCCGGGATAACCCGGGCGTTGAGGCAGTTTCAGGCGGTATTCTCATGACTGAGATGGTGTATGGCACCGTATCCGCGCGTCCCGGGGAGCCGATTTTGCCCCGCTGGTGGCGTACGGTTGATCGTTGGTCGATGACCTGCGTTTTTGCGCTATTTGGCGTTGGGCTATTGTTGGGTCTGGCGGCGTCTCCGCCGTTGGCTGCGAAAAACGGCCTTGATCCGTTTCATTACGTGTCGCGTCAGGCGTTCTTCGGCTGTATCGCGCTTGCGCTGATGGTGATCGTGTCGATGCTGCCCGTACAGGTTGTGCGCAGGCTCGCCGTTTTGGGATTTGCGGCCTCCTTTGTGGCGCTGATCTTTCTACCGATCTTTGGCACGGATTTCGGAAAAGGTGCGATGCGCTGGTACTCGCTGGGCTTTGCCTCCGTGCAGCCGTCAGAGTTTCTCAAACCGGTGTTTCTGGTGCTGTCTGCCTGGCTGATCGCCGCCAGTCACGAGATCAACGGACCTCCCGGCAAGCTGTTTTCCTTCATAATCACCTTGGTCGTCGTGGGCTTTCTGGCAATGCAACCAGATTTTGGCCAAGCCTGTTTGGTCCTATTCGGTTGGGGCGTTGTCTATTTCGTTGCCGGCGCGCCGCTATTATTGCTGATCGGGATGGCGGCTCTGGTCGTCACCGCCGGCATGTCGGCCTACAATCTGTCAGATCACTTTGCCCGCCGCATTGATGGGTTTCTGTCCGCCGAGGTCGATCCCAACACCCAGCTGGGCTTTGCCACCAATGCCATTGTCGAGGGTGGTTTTTTCGGCGTCGGCGTCGGCGAAGGCTCCGTGAAATGGTCGCTGCCAGATGCTCATACCGACTTCATCATAGCTGTCGCGGCAGAGGAATACGGGCTGGTTCTGGTCCTCACAATTATTGCGCTTTACGCTGTTTTCACCGTGCGCGCGCTGCACCGGTTGACCAAGGAACGTGACCCGTTCACCCGCCTTGCAGGCACGGGGCTTGCCGCGATGTTTGCCATGCAGGCCATTATCAATATGGGGGTCGCGGTGCGATTATTGCCCGCCAAGGGTATGACGCTGCCGCTTGTTTCCAACGGAGGCTCCTCGCTGATTGCGGCCGGCATCGCCATCGGCATGCTTCTGGCCTTCACCCGCACAAGGCCTCAGGGAGAGATCAGCGATATCCTGATCAACCGCAGATGAGCCAGCCGCTTCTCATGATTGCCGCAGGTGGCACTGGCGGGCATATGTTCCCGGCCCAGGCGCTGGCCGAAGCGATGTTGCGCAAAGGGTGGCGCGTGAAGCTGTCCACCGATGCTCGCGGTGCACGCTATACCGGCGGCTTTCCGCATTCCGTTGAAATCGAACAGATCCCCTCCGCCACCTTCGCGCGCGGCGGGATTGCTGGCAAACTCACCGCGCCGTTCAAGCTGGCCGCAGGCGTAATTGCGGCCATGACAAAGATGCTGCGCGACAAGCCCACGGTTGTCGTGGGCTTTGGTGGCTACCCGGCCTTTCCCGCAATGGCTGCGGCGTGGATCTTGCGCCGCCCGCGCGCGTTGCATGAACAAAACGGTGTGCTGGGCCGGGTCAACAGAGTTTTTGCCAAGCGCATGGACGCGGTCGCATGTGGGACTTGGCCCACTGATCTGCCCGACGGTGTCGATGGCATTTTCACCGGCAATCCCGTGCGCGCCGCCGTTCTGGAGCGCGCAGGCGCCAGCTATATCCCGCCCGGTGATTACCCGATGTCGATTGTGGTGATCGGCGGCAGCCAAGGCGCGCGCATCCTGTCGCAGATGGTGCCGCAAGCCATGGCGCGGCTGCCCTTTGAGTTGCGCGAACGCTTGCGCGTCGCTCATCAGGCTCGTGACGAAGACGCGGAGATGGCGCGCGCCACGTATTTTGATGCCAAGATCAACGCTGATGTGGAGCCGTTTTTTCACGACATCCCCAACCGCTTTGCCGAGGCGCAGCTGATCATCTCGCGCTCGGGCGCGTCGTCGGTTGCCGATATCTCCGTGATCGGACGACCGTCGATCCTGATTCCCTATGCTGCTGCCGCTGGGGACCATCAAACCGCAAACGCACGCGGGTTGTCTCAGGCAGAGGCCGCTGTCGTGATCCCTGAGAGCCAACTGACCGAGGATGATCTGGCCGACCAGATCGAAGCGATCCTGACCAACCCCGAAGCAGCCTTGCAAATGTCGCAGAATGCGACCATTGCGGGGCGTCCCGATGCGACCAGGTCTCTGGTTGAAATTGTAGAATTGTTAGCGAAGAAAGTGTCATGAGCGCAGCGACGAAACTCCCCCTTGAGCTTGGCGCGATCCATTTTGTAGGCATCGGCGGTATTGGCATGTCCGGCATCGCCGAGGTGCTGTTGAACCACGGCTACAAAGTGCAAGGGTCCGACCTGAAAACCTCCAAGATCACTGACCGGCTGAAAGGGCTGGGCGCTGTGATTTATGAAGGTCAAAGCGCGGACAATCTGGAACATGCCGAGGTCGTCGTGATCTCATCGGCGATCAAGCCCGGCAATGCAGAACTTGATGCGGCGCGCGCGCAAGGCATGCCTGTTGTGCGCCGGGCGGAAATGCTGGCCGAGCTGATGCGGTTGAAATCGAACATAGCGGTCGCGGGCACCCATGGCAAAACCACCACCACCACGATGGTCGCAGCACTTCTCGATGAAGGCGGGATCGACCCCACGGTGATCAATGGTGGCATCATTCACGCATACGGCTCCAACGCGCGGATGGGGCAGGGCGAGTGGATGGTTGTGGAGGCAGACGAAAGCGACGGCACCTTCAACCGGCTGCCCGCAACCATCGCGATTGTCACCAATATCGATCCTGAACATATGGAGCATTGGGGGACGGAAGCCGCGCTTCATCAAGGTTTCCTCGATTTTGTCTCCAACATTCCGTTCTACGGTCTGGCGGTGTGCTGCACCGATGATCCCGATGTGCAGACCCTTGTGGGCAAGATCACGGACCGCCGGATCGTCACCTTCGGCTTTAACGCGCAGGCTGATGTGCGCGCGATCAATCTGCATTACAAAGCAGGCGTCGCGCATTTCGATATCGCGTTGCAAAACGATGATATGGTGATCGAGGGGTGCGCCTTGCCGATGCCAGGCGATCACAACGTCTCCAACGCGCTCTCGGCTGTTGCAGTGGCGCGGCATCTGGGCATGAAAGCCTCCGAGATCAAACAGGCCCTGGCGAATTTTGGCGGTGTCAACCGACGCTTTACCAAAGTCGGCGAAGTTGGCGGCGTGACGATTATTGATGATTACGGCCACCACCCAGTAGAAATAGCCGCGGTTCTGAAAGCGGCGCGTCAGGCCAGCGATGGCCGGGTCATTGCCGTACACCAGCCGCACCGCTATTCCCGCCTTCATTCGCTGTTTGAAGACTTCTGCGGCTGCTTTAACGACGCCGATGTCGTGGGCATTTCGGAGGTTTTCGCAGCGGGAGAGGATCCTATCGCAGGCGCATCGCGCGATGATCTGGTTGCCGGACTAAAGCGCCACGGCCACAGATCCGCACGGGCGGTTGAAGATGAAGACGCGCTTGTGGCGCTTGTGCGCGCAGAGACAAAGCCCGGCGATATCGTGGTCTGCCTTGGGGCCGGGACGATCAGCGCCTGGGCCAACGCCTTGCCGGAGCGTTTGGCATGAGCCAGTCGTTGCTCCTAGGGGTTTTCTGGGCCTTGGCGGCAACGGTAACGGCGCTTTTGCCGATGCGAATGCAATACCCACCTGGCCTGACGCTTTTGATCCTGGCACCGTTCCTGATCGGATTTATCGGCTACCAGCATGGCATCTGGGTCGCGCTTCTGGGCCTTGCTGCATTCGTTTCGATGTTCCGCAACCCGCTGCGCTATTTCTGGCGGCGCGCTTTTTCCGGAAAATCGGAGGAGGGGGAATGAACTGGTCGCTGGTTGCAGGTCTGCTCTGGCTGGTCTTGGCCAATGTCATCGGCATGCTGCCCAGCAAAGACAATCACTGGAAAGTGGCCTATCTGCTGATCGCCATCGGCATTCCGCTCGTGGGTTGGATCACGATGGAAAATGGCCCGTGGATCGCTCTGGTCTTTCTGGCCGGGGCTGTATCGATCCTGCGTTGGCCCGTCCGGTACCTTTGGCGCCGGGTCAAAGGTCTGTTTTCGCGAAATACCGCAGGACCTGCGGAATGAACTTGCCTGAGGTTCGCGGTGTTCTAACCCCTGACAGAGCGCTGGCTGATCTGACGTGGTTGCGTGTCGGAGGTCCCGCGAAAGCGTTGTTTCAACCCGCTGACCTTGAGGACCTGCAAGATTTTCTGGCCGCTCTTGACCCAGAGGTGGAGGTCTTCCCGATGGGGGTCGGCTCCAACCTGATCGTGCGTGACGGCGGGCTTGATGCGGTGGTGATCCGCCTTGGGCGTGGCTTCAACCAGATAGAGATTGACGGAAATACCGTGCGTTGCGGGGCTGCGGCGCTGGATGCTCATGTCGCGCGTAAGGCGGCGGATGCAGGGCTTGATTTGACCTTCCTGCGCACGATCCCCGGTGCCATTGGTGGCGCGGTGGCGATGAATGCAGGCTGTTATGGCAGCTATATCGCTGATGTGTTTGATCATGTTCAGGGCGTCGCGCGGGGCGGCGCGGTGATCACGCTTCGCGCTGAGGATCTGCAATTCGGCTACCGTCACAGCACGCGGCCCGAGGGGTTTGTGATGACCCACGCGGTTTTAAAAGCTCCCTCCGGTGACCCGGAAGCGCTGCACGAGAGGATGGCTGATCAGCTTGCCAAACGCGACGAGACGCAGCCCACGAAAGAGCGTACCGCCGGCAGCACATTTCGTAATCCGGCCGGGTTTTCCTCCACGGGACGGGCCGATGACACCCATGAATTGAAGGCCTGGAAAGTTATTGATGACGCGGGAATGCGCGGGGCAAAGCTTGGCGGTGCGCAGATGAGCGAAAAGCATCCCAATTTCCTGATCAACACCGGTGGCGCAACTGCCGCGGAGTTGGAAGATCTTGGCGAATTGGTCCGGAAAAAGGTTTTCCAAAACAGTGCAATAGAGTTACAATGGGAAGTGCTTCGCATTGGACGAAAATGACGTCCGGGTACCAGCGCAGCGCAACCACAAGATATAGGGCCTCACTCGGCCTGATATACAAATTAAGGGGCCGTTAAGGCTTCGTTGAATAAGATGAAAGCCCAGTTAAGGGCGGTAAACGAAGCATCCGAGACAGGATGCGCAGAGTAGGGCACACGGGCATGTCGAGCAGGGCATCCCAGCATGTGGTGGTATTGATGGGCGGACCCAGCGCGGAGCGCGAGGTGTCGCTGACATCTGGGCGTGATTGCGCTGCCGCATTGCGGGAACAAGGTTACCAAGTGACAGAGCTGGACGCAGGTCCGGACCTTGCCGCGCGTCTGTCTGATCTTAGCCCCTACATTTGTTTTAACGCCCTGCATGGCCGTTGGGGCGAGGATGGCTGTGTGCAGGGCATGCTCGAATGGATGCGCATTCCTTATACGCATTCCGGTGTTCTGGCCTCTGCTTTAGCAATGGACAAGGAGCGTTCCAAAGACGCGTTTCGTCGGGCGGGGCTACCTGTCGTGGACAGCTTGCTTGCGCCCAAGGCGGATGTTGCGAAATCCCATCTGATGGATGCGCCTTATGTGGTGAAGCCCAACAATGAAGGCTCGTCCGTGGGAGTCTATCTGGTGCATGAAGCGGCCAACGGCCCGCCGCAGCTTGACGCGTCCATGCCCGATATCGTCATGGTTGAGGCCTTCGCGCCGGGGCGCGAGCTGACCACGACTGTGGTGGGCGACCGCGCGCTGACCGTCACTGATATTCTGACCGATGGTTGGTATGATTATGACGCGAAATACAAGCCCGGTGGTTCGCGCCATGAGGTGCCCGCCAAGATCCCCGAAGAAATTCACGCGCTGTGCCTCGACTATGCGTTGCGCGCGCATAAGACCCTTGGTTGCCGCGGTGTCACGCGCACCGATTTCCGCTGGGACGAGGCGCGGGGTGCCGCAGGCTTGATCCTGCTGGAGACCAACACGCAGCCCGGAATGACGCCCACATCGCTGACCCCTGAACAAGCGCAGGTTTGCGGCATGTCCATGGGCGAGCTTTGCGCCTGGATGGTGGAGGACGCCTCGTGCGACCGCTAAAAGCCTTCCGTCGCCGCGGGTTCAGCGACCCTGCGCCAAGCCGCGTAGCCTACCGGCTGAACCGGCTTTGGCTGACGCCGGGCTTTCACCGCTTCTTGCGCCTTGGCCTGCCGCTTTTGCTAATAACCTCCGCACTTTTGCTGATCTTTTCGGACGCGGAGCGTCGCGGCGCGATGGGCGATTGGGTGGTGGACATCCGCCGCTCCATCGAGGAACGGCCAGAATTCATGGTCAACCTGATGGCCATCGACGGGGCGACAGATGAACTTGCAATGGACATTCGCGAAGTGCTGCCCGTCGACCTGCCCGCAAGTTCGTTTGATCTGGATCTGGAAGCGATGCGCCAGCAGGTCGAAAGCTTAGACGCTGTGCAGCGCGTTGATATGCAGGTGAAAACCGGCGGCGTTTTGCAAATTGACGTAACCGAGCGGGTGCCGTCCGTTGTCTGGCGCAGTGAAGCGGGCCTCGAGCTTTTGGATGCAAATGGCAACCGGGTGTCAGCACTGAAAAGCCGACAATCGCACGCTGACCTGCTGCTGATTGCAGGCGCGGGCGCCGATAACGCCGTGCCCGAAGCGATGTTGCTTGCGCGGGCCTTGGGGCCGCTGACCTCGGACCTGGTCGGTATGATGCGCATTGCGGAGCTGCGTTGGGATGTGGTGCTCAGCGGTGGGCACCGCATCATGCTGCCCGAGACCGACCCGCAAACCGCGCTTTATCAAGCGGTTGCGATGGCGGAAGCCCAAGGGCTGATCCGCGACGGTAAAACCTCAAGAATTGATTTCAGAAACCCGAAGCGGCCGATACTCAGGCTGGCTGAGGGAGCTTATGTGGACCGCGACGCACGCGGCGGTCTGATCGACGTGAAGGACAATTAAGTGATGAGCGACCTCTACCAATCCCAACGCGCTATGCGCAACAAACGCCAGGCTGCGATGCAACGCGGCGTGATTGCGGTGCTGGATGTGGGATCCTCGAAAATCGCGTGTTTCGTTCTGCGTTTCGACGGCCCGGATCGGTTCATGGAGGAAGAGGGCATCGGCTCCATGGCGGGTCAATCCAGCTTCCGGGTGATCGGCGCCGCAACAACCCGCTCGCGCGGGGTCAAGTTTGGCGAGATCAGTGCGATGCACGAGACCGAGCGCGCGATTAGAACCGCCGTTCAAGCGGCGCAGAAAATGGCCAATGTGCGCGTCGATCATGTGATCGTGTCGTTCTCGGGTGCGCGGCCGCGCAGTTACGGTTTGGCGGGCAAGGTCGATCTGCATGATGGCACTGTAACGGATAACTGCGTGGCCCGCGTGCTGGCCAGTTGCGATCTGCCGGATTATGGCGCGGAGCGGGAAATTCTGCACGCTCAGCCCGTCAACTTCTCCGTTGATCACCGTTCCGGCCTTGGTGATCCGCGCGGGCAGGCGGGCAATGATCTGTCTGTGGACATGCATATGCTCAGCGTTGACCGCACCCCGATTGAGAACCTGCTCTACTGTATCAAGCGCTGTGATCTGGACCTCGCGGGGCTTGCGTCCTCAGCCTATGCGTCGGGTATTTCGTCGCTTGTGGAGGATGAGCAGGAGCTGGGCGCTGCCTGTATCGATCTGGGCGGAGGCTCCACGGGTCTGTCTATCTTCATGAAAAAGCACATGATTTTCGCAGACACTGTGCGGATGGGTGGCGATCACGTGACCTCTGATATTTCGCAAGGGTTGCAAATCCCACTGGCGCTGGCCGAGCGGATCAAGACTTTCTATGGCGGGGTGCGCGCCACCGGCATGGATGATCGGGAGATGATCGATCTGTCCAGCGACACAGGCGATTGGGAACAT
This sequence comes from uncultured Rhodobacterales bacterium, assembly GCA_964352105.1. Taxonomy (GTDB): domain Bacteria; phylum Pseudomonadota; class Alphaproteobacteria; order Rhodobacterales; family Rhodobacteraceae; genus Litoreibacter. The sequence continues at coordinate 12,281 of CAYGQQ010000007.1, forward strand.
GATCGCCGCACCGTCAGCCGCTCGGAACTTATCGGCGTGATGCGTCCGCGCATGGAAGAAATTCTGGAGGAAGTTCGCGGGCTCTTGGATGCAGCGGGTTTTGATCACCTGCCAAGCCAACGCATTGTTCTGACCGGGGGCGGCAGTCAAATTCCGGGTCTTGACGGTTTGGCCACGAAAATTCTTGGCCAGCAAGTTCGTCTGGGTCGTCCTTTGCGTGTCCAAGGTCTGCCTCAAGCGGTGACAGGCCCCAGTTTTTCCAGCGCGGTCGGCACCTGCCTATTTGCGGCGCACCCGCAAGATGAGTGGTGGGATTTCGATGTGCCAATGGACAGCTACCCGGCGCGGTCGCTCAAGCGCGCGGTGCGTTGGTTCCGAGACAATTGGTAAGCGCAGAGGCACCGGAAACGCTGTTGCCATAGAATCGCTATTGTTTCTGATTGCCAAACAGTTAGCGCCGCCCCTTGGCAGAGCGGGTTTCGAATAATCCGGTGACTCACGATGGCGTATCTGGTATGATGATTCCAACGTCCAAAGAGGCGGAAACGAAGGCCGAGCAGCCTTTTTGTAAAAGCAGAACGACCCCTTTTGGCTGGATGAGCAGTGCTTTCCAAGCCGTTGTGATCTATGGCTTGTTGTCGATTTGAGTCCGACCACAACCAGTATCCAGTTGAGCGAAATGCAGCCGTTTCTGTTAATAAGTTGTCAATATTTTGTGGATAAATCCCTTTTTTAGCGTGACCTCAGGAGCGACTCTCTGTAATACTCTCCCAAATGGGGCAAATCTTATAAGGACCGAAAAGGTCCAGCTTTTGTGAAAAGTATCTCACTCGGTACAGACAGGCGGACACGTATTATGACTTTAAATCTTCGGATGCCCGAACAAAATGACCTGAGACCACGCATCACCGTTTTTGGTGTCGGGGGCGCAGGCGGCAACGCGGTCAATAACATGATCGACAAGGAACTCGACGGGGTCGAGTTTGTGGTTGCCAACACAGACGCACAGGCGTTGCAGCAAGGCAAAGCACCTGCCAAAATCCAAATGGGTGTGCAGGTAACCGAAGGCCTCGGCGCTGGCGCGCGCCCCAATGTGGGTGCGGCGGCCGCGGAAGAAACCATTGAAGAGATTGTCGACCATCTGGCCGGTGCACATATGTGCTTCATCACTGCCGGCATGGGCGGTGGCACCGGGACCGGCGCGGCGCCAATTATTGCACAAGCCGCACGCGAATTGGGCGTTCTGACCGTTGGTGTTGTCACCAAGCCGTTCCAGTTTGAAGGTGCCAAGCGGATGAGCCAGGCCGAAGCAGGCGTTGAAGCCCTGCAGAAGGTCGTGGACACACTGATTATCATTCCGAACCAGAACCTGTTCCGTCTGGCCAATGAAAAGACAACGTTTACCGAGGCGTTCTCTCTGGCGGATGATGTTCTGTACCAAGGTGTCAAAGGTGTGACCGATTTGATGGTCCGCCCGGGCATGATCAACCTCGACTTCGCAGACGTCCGCGCTGTGATGGACGAGATGGGCAAAGCCATGATGGGCACAGGCGAGGCAGAGGGTGAAACACGCGCCATCGAAGCCGCCGAAAAGGCCATCGCCAACCCGCTGCTCGACGAGATCTCGCTGCGTGGTGCCAAAGGTGTTCTCATCAACATCACAGGTGGTCACGACCTTACGCTGTTCGAACTGGACGAAGCTGCGAACAAAATTCGCGAGCAGGTCGACCCAGATGCCAACATCATCGTCGGCTCCACGCTCGACACAGAGATGGAAGGCAAGATGCGCGTCAGCGTTGTTGCCACCGGCATCGATGCGTCGGAGGAATTGCTGGAGACACCTGTGCCACGTCGCTCCATGGCGGCGCCGCTGGCGAAAGAAACCGTTCCCGGTGCGGAAGAATTTCAATCTGCCGCTGAGCGCGTGAATGTTCAGGATTTTGTTCCAGAGCAAGCTGTCGCTGCCGCAGAGCCAACCCTGTTCGAAGAGGTGGAGCAGCCGCAAGCTGTTGCGGCACAAGGGGGCGGTCGCAGCGCACAATTTGCACCACAAGCCGCCTCGCAGCAGCCTGTTGCTCAGGATTTTGTGCCCGAGCCGGTTTACCAGCCTCGTGCCGCAGTTCAGACCCCGCCCGCGCCGCAAGGTCCGGCCAGTGCTGGCACGCCAACACCGGAAGCGATGGAGCGCCTGCGCGCCGCCGTCAACAAACAACCGGCCGGCCAAGGCGTACCACGTGCACCACAAGCCGCGCCGTCTGATAAAGCACGCTTCGGGATCAATTCGCTGATCGGTCGCATGACTGGCCATGCAGGCGAGGGTGTAGACCCCGCACCGCGAAGCCAACCTTCCGTTTCCAGTGCGCCAGCCGCACCAGCGGCCCCAATGGCAGCAGACCCAGAGCAGGAGAAAATCGAAATTCCTGCCTTCCTGCGGCGTCAGGCGAACTGATCCAAACAAAAGTAACGCAACGTTAAAGGCTCGCTAACGCGGGCCTTTTTCATTTGTGAACAATGGCTTCTGGCCCCGATTTCTCAGAATTCTGCTTTGTTACAGCAATGTTGCAAACAGACATAAAGAGTGAATTGAGGCTTGCTGCACCTGCACATACATATAGTCCACACCAAAGAGACGGCTGTGGATAAGTTCCAACGCGCGTATCAAGGGTGAAAGCAGGAACCAAGGAGCACATCTGTGCAAGCAACGTTAGAAAAACAGGTCACTTTCAAGGGTGTAGGTCTGCACTCTGGGAAGGCTGTGACGATGCATGTGAAACCTGCGCCGATCGGATCGGGCGTAGTCTTTCACCGTATCGACGTTGTGGATCAGGACGCACTGGTGCCCGCACGCTTTGACGCAGTGTCCGAGAAGCCGCTTTGCACACGCCTGGTTAATTCGGCCGGGACGGAAGTGCTGACCATCGAACATATCATGGCCGCGTTGGCAGGCTGCGGCATCTACAATGCGCTGGTCGAATTGGACGGACCCGAAGTGCCGATCATGGACGGGTGTTCGGCTGGTTTTGTGGCTGGTCTGATTGAGGCCGGTGTTGCCCAGCAAGACGCCTCCCTCATGGCAATTGAAATTCTGCGCCCTGTATCGGTGCGTGATGGCGATGCATTCGCCATGCTGAGCCCGGCCACGTCTTTGGAGATCGATTTTCAGATCGATTTTCAGGACCAAGCCATCGGGCGTCAGGAAAAACGCCTGACCATGGCGAACGGCACATTTGTACGGGAATTGTCCGACAGCCGGACCTTCTGCCGTAAATCCGATATCGACATGATGCACGCGAATGGCATGGCGCTTGGTGGCACATATGAAAATGCGGTTGTCGTGGATGGCGACGATGTTTTGACGCCGGGCGGTTTGCGCCACAGTGACGAGGCCGTGCGCCACAAAATGCTCGACGCTTTGGGTGATCTTGCTCTGGCCGGTGCCCCAATTTTGGGCCGTTATACCGGACGACGTGCGGGGCACGCGATGACCAACCGCCTGTTGCGCAAACTGTTCGCGACGCAGGATGCTTTCCGGATCGTGACTTGTAGCCCTGCGCAATTGCAACGTTTGCCCGGTGTTGGCGTAAAACGCGCCGATCTGCCGATGGTTGCTTGAGACGGGGCGTACCGCTTTCGTCCGCGCGACAAAAACCCTTTCAAAGACATTTTGCCTTCCCAAAACATGTGCTAGATGTGTGCGAAGTGCCGGGGTTACGGTCTGAATTTGATAAAGGGTAGCTTGCTTATGGCGCGCTCGGTAAAAATTGCCAAAACGACGGTTGCACTTCTCCTTGCGGCAAGCATCGCTGGGTGCGGTGCCTTTGGCGGTGGTGCGACACGGGACGTCCCGCTTGATACACTCGCCCCGGAAGAGATCTTCAAAAAGGCTGAGTTTGAGCTGGAAGATGGCGGTACCGAAGAAGCGATCAAGCTGTTTACCGAGCTGGAACGCCTTTACCCTTATTCGGAATGGGCCAAGCGCGCGTTGATCATGTCCGCATTTGCGCTGCATCAGACAAAAAACTACGAAGAATCGCGCGCGGCTGCGCAGCGGTTCCTCGATTTCTACCCTGCCGATGAGGATGCGGCTTACGCACAATACCTGCTCGCGATCAGCTATTATGATCAGATTGAACAGGTCGGGCGCGATCAGGGTCTGACCTTTCAGGCGCTGCAAGCCCTGCGCACCGTTATTGAGCGGTACCCCGAATCCCAATACGCCAAATCCGCGATCCTGAAATTTGACCTGGCCTTCGATCATCTTGCGGGCAAGGAGATGGAGATCGGGCGTTATTACCTCAAACGCGGGCATTATACGGCTGCGATCAACCGTTTTCGTGTCGTTGTTGAAGAGTTCCAGACCACGACCCACACGCCTGAGGCGCTGCACCGCTTGGTTGAATCCTACCTGGCGCTTGGTCTGACCAACGAGGCGCAGACCGCGGCCGCGATTCTGGGCTATAACTACCAATCAAGCGATTTCTACACCGACAGTTTCAACCTGCTGCGCAAGCGCGGGCTAGATCCTGAGGCTGCTGGCCGTGGCTGGCTGCGCGACATTTACCGGCAAGTTATCCGGGGCGCTTGGCTTTGATGCAAAGCTTTGCAAAGCGCGCCCGACGGGAGTTCTGACATGCTGCGCAGTCTCGACATCCGGGACATGCTGATCATCGACAAGCTAACCCTGGAGTTTCAGCCGGGTCTGAATGTGCTGACCGGTGAGACAGGGGCGGGCAAGTCTATCCTTCTGGATTCACTGGGTTTTGTTCTGGGTTGGCGAGGCCGCGCGGAACTGGTACGCCAAGGTGCAGAGCGGGGCGAGGTTATGGCGGCGTTCGATCTGCCACCGGGTCATGCCGCCCGTGCGATCCTGGAGGATGCAGGGTTTGAACCCTGCGATGAGCTGATCCTGCGGCGGATTAATTTCAAAGATGGACGCAAGCAGGCCTTCGTCAATGACCGTCGCGCCAGCGGGGAGGTTCTTCGCGCGCTTTCTGACACATTGATTGAGCTGCACGGCCAGCATGATGATCGCGGATTGCTGAACCCGAAAGGCCATCTTGCGGTGCTCGACGGGTTTGCTGGGACTGATCTGGACGGGTTGCGTGCCGCTTGGCGGACCTATTCTGCCGCTCAGAGAGCGCTTGTCGCCGCGCAGATGGAACTGATCGAGGCACAAAAGGAAGAGGAGTTTCTGCGCCACGCGGTGAGTGAATTGGAAGCGCTCGACCCGCAAAAAGGCGAGGAAGAACAGCTCGATACACGCCGCCGGATGATGCAGGCCGGGGAGCGGATCCGCGAAGATATTGTCAAAGCGCTTGCCGCCCTTGGGGGCGAGGGTGCCGATGGCAATCTGCGTGATGCAACACGTTGGCTGGAAGGTGTGGCAGACAGTGCCGAAGGTCAGCTTGACAGACCTCTGCAAGGGTTGGAACGCACCATTACCGAGCTGGGGGAGGTCGTCGACGGGGTAGAGGCCAGCCTCTCGGCCATGCAATTCGATCCCCGCGAACTTGAGAACACGGAGGAGCGGCTTTTCACGCTTCGTGGGCTTGCCCGGAAACATAACGTCCTGCCGGATGAGCTGGGGGAACTTTGCCATGAATTGCGCGACAAACTTGATGCAATCGACGGTGGCGCAGATCATCTCTCAACGCTGGAAAAAGCTGTTTCAGACGCGCGGGAAATTTATGAAAAATGCGCGCAAGACGCTCATTTAAAAAGGGAAAAATCGGCCAAAGCGCTTGATGCGGCCATGTCGAAAGAGCTTGCACCCCTGAAGATGGAGCGTGCAGTGTTCACCACGGAATTGCGGCAGACCGACCCCGGCCCGATGGGCACTGATGAGGTTAGTTTCTCGGTCGCGACCAATCCCGGCGCGCCGTCCGGTCCGCTCAACAAAATTGCCTCCGGCGGGGAGCTGTCGCGGTTCCTGCTGGCGCTCAAAGTATGCCTGAGCGATGGCGCGTCCGGTGTGACGATGATTTTTGACGAGATCGACCGCGGTGTCGGTGGTGCAACGGCGGATGCCGTCGGACGCCGCTTGGCGGAGATCGCGCGTGAGGCACAGGTGCTTGTGGTCACCCATTCGCCGCAGGTTGCCGCTTTGGGAGGGCATCATTGGCGGGTGGAAAAGAAGGTCAGTGCGGGGGCCACGATTTCCACAGTTGCGCCGTTGGATGCGTCCGAGCGAGTAGACGAGATCGCGCGCATGGTCGCGGGTGATACTGTGACGGATGCCGCACGCGATGCTGCGCGGGCCTTGCTCAACGGGTAGCGGTGCGCATCCGATTGGCATAAGGTTTTGAAAGACGGGTGGCGTGGCAGATACCGCGCGCTGGGGATACATAAAACCGCTGAGGCGCGGTGAACGGAAAGTGGCGCGCAATATGGCGGAGCCGGATAAAGGTTTGATCTCAAAGCAGCTCGACGATGTCGTCTGCGCCTGTCGCGACGGCTGGAAGGTGATGCGTCACAAAGGTCCGTCACAGCTTCAGTTTTGGTTCATAGCACTTCTGATCGGCATCGCTGCGGGCTTTGCCGCGCTCCTGTTTCGCAAAGGCATCGACGCGCTGCAATCGACGCTTTACGGCACAGAAGACGTCCACAACCTGTCGGATTTCGCCTCCATGCTGCCGTGGTATTGGATCGTTGCGATCCCAATCATCGGCGGATTGTGCACCGGTATCATCTTGCATCTGTTCACGCCTGACGGGCGCGTCAGATCCGTGGCCGACGTGATCGCGGGCTCTGCCTTGCATGACGGGCGGGTTGAGAAACGTGCGGGGTTGGCGTCGGCTGCGGCCTCGATGATCACC
>CAYGQQ010000007.1:19105-25563 GCA_964352105.1 uncultured Rhodobacterales bacterium
CCTTGCGGGCGTCATCTCCAGCTGGGTCTGCGGGATGATCCGTGCGGATGGCATCACCGGGCGCGATCTTCTGGGCTGCGCCGTGGCCGCCGCCGTTTCTGCCAGCTTCAATGCGCCCATTGCCGGCGCGCTGTTCGCCCTTGAAGTCGTGCTGCGCCATTTTGCCGTTCACGCATTCGCGCCCATCGTGATCGCGTCTGCGGCAGGCACTGTCATAAGCCGGTTGGAGTTTGGCGACGTCACCGAGTTCAGCCTGCCTGCTGAGAATATTCTAAGCTTTTACGTGGAGTTACCGGCTTTTCTTATCCTTGGACTTCTGTGCGGACTGGTCGCGGTGATCCTGATGCGCGCCATCTTTTGGGCGGATGATATGGGAAATATCGTGCAGGAAAAACTGCGCATGCCGCGCTGGTTGCGGCCGGCTGTTGCGGGCGGCCTGCTTGGCGTTATCGCGCTGCAATTTCCGCATATCATCGGCGTGGGCTACGGCACCACGACCCAAGCGCTGACGGGGGAGCTGTTGTTTTACGAAGCGGTTGTCTTTGCCATCCTGAAAGTGATCGCGGTTGCCATCACCATGGCGGGCCGGATGGGGGGTGGTGTGTTCTCCCCGTCCTTGATGGTGGGTGCACTGACTGGGCTGGCCTTTGGCGGCATCGCGACAGGCATCTTCCCCAATGTTTCTGGGGCACAAACGCTCTATGCGTTGGCGGGGATGGGCGCGGTTGCCGCGGCGGTTCTGGGCGCGCCGATCTCAACCACTTTGATTGTGTTTGAGCTGACCGGGGACTGGCAGACGGGCTTGGCGGTGATGGTCGCGGTTTCTTTGTCGACGGCGCTCTCCAGCCGGTTGGTGGACCGCTCGTTCTTCCTCACTCAGCTGGAGCGGCGCGATATTCACCTTGCCGCCGGGCCTCAAGCCTACCTTCTATCTATGTTCCGTGTCGGAAATGTGATGCGCACCAGTGACCACCCGAATGCCGCCTCAGAAGAGGCGATTTGGGCGGTCATCGAAGAGGGGGTCTATATCGGCCCCAATGCGACGCTGGAAGATGCGATGCCGATTTTTGACAGCTCAAACCACCGGTTCATTCCTGTGGTGACAATGGGTGCCGAAGGTGAGGCACCAGCCATCGAAGGGGCGTTGTTTCAGGTCGATGCGCTCAAGCAATATAACCGGGCGCTGGCCGCTACTGCCGCCGAGGAGCACTCCTGATCAGAGTTCCTCAACTGTGACTTTTTCCGGGTAGAAGGCCAGATGTCCGGCGATGCTTTCCAGACCCGCGTTCGGGGTTTCATAAGACCATGCCGCGTTTTCAATCGGGCCGCTCTTGGCTTGGATCGTGAAATAGCTGGCGGTGCCTTTGTGGGGGCAAACGCTCGTGTGCTCGGTCGCATCAAAAAACGCCATCGCGAGATCCGCGCGCGGGACGTAGAAAACCGATGGGTAGCTGCCTTCGACAAGCTCGATCACGTTGCTGCTTTCGCCCAGCACAGCGCCGGCCGCGCGAATGGAAAAGGTACCTTTGGCTTTGTGCAATTTGATGTGATCGGCCATGGCGTACCCTCGTGTTTTGATTTCCAAATGTCGGTGGCGGACGTAACAAACAGATGTCACATGCGATCCCCGCTAAAGCGGCGCTGTCGCCTGATCCAACCAAGTAGCAGACTTTCCTGAAACTTCCAATTTTTTCGCGATTTCAGCGTGATAGGAATCGATCCAGGCAATATCAGAGGGGCTGAGCATACCTTTGTCGATCAGCCTTTTGTCGATGGGAACCCATGTCAGGGTTTCGAAATGCAGCTGATCGCGGTTGTCACCAAGGGCAGGTGCGGGCTGCACGACGATCAGGTTTTCGATGCGAATTCCGAACGCGCCTTCGCGGTAATATCCGGGCTCGTTGGACAAGATCATGCCGGACTGAAGCGGCACTTCCGAAATACGTGAGATCCGCTGCGGCCCTTCATGCACCGACAGGTAAGAGCCCACGCCATGCCCGGTACCGTGGTCGTAATCCAAGCCCTCCCGCCATAAAGCTGCGCGCGCCAAAGCGTCGATATCACGCCCCGCCAAACCGTTCGGAAAGCGGGTTTGCGACACCGCGATCATGCCTTGCAAAACCAGCGTGAAGCAGCGTTTTTGGTCCACGCTTGGCGTGCCTATGGCCACAGTGCGGGTGATGTCCGTGGTGCCATCCACATATTGCCCGCCGGAATCGACCAGCAAAAGCTCGCCCTCGCCAACGATGCGGTTGGTGTCATGGGTGACCCGGTAATGCACAATCGCGCCGTTCGGACCCGCGCCCGAGATTGTCTCAAAACTAATATCGCGCAGCGCATTTGTACTTTGGCGGAACCCTTCGAGCGCTTTGACAGCGTCAATCTCGGTGAACTGACCAGGCGTTTGTGCGTCGAGCCAGGCCAGAAACGCTACCATCGCATGGGCGTCGCGCAAATGGGCTGTGCGTGCGCCCGCGATCTCCACCTCATTTTTACAGGCTTTGGGCAGGATGCAGGGGTCCTGCGCATAGGCGATCTTTGCGTTGCCACTTTCTGTGATCAGGTCGGTCAGGGCTTGCGGCGCAGAGGCTGTGTCCAGCCGGATCGGTCCTTTGAGGTTTCGCAAATGCGCCGTCAGCGTGTCTGGCGCAAGGACGGTGATTGCAGGGATAAGGCCCAGATGGGCCATGCGGGCCTCATCAATAAACAGCTCAACCCGCGCGTCATCATGCAGGATCGCGAAGCATTGAACGACGGGGTTGCGCGCGATATCCGTGCCGCGAATGTTCAACAGCCAGCAAATACTGTCGGGTAGGGTCAAAATCGTGCAGGCCTGACCCTCTTCGCGCAGAGTTTTCGCAATCTGTTCGCGCTTGTCGGCGGAGCGCTGGCCGCTCAATTCAATCGGATGCGCCTCAACGTCGTTTTGTGGCTTTGCAGGACGGTCCGGCCAGATCTGATCCACCAGATTGCCGTCTACGGCGCGCAGGGCGATGTCGGATCCCGCCAGACCTTCGGTGATTTCATCGATTTGGGACTTGGTAAACAGCCACGGATCAAAGCCGATTTCGCCGGTTTCAACCTTGGCTCTTATCCATTGGGCAGGCTTCGTTTCGGGCCAGGGCACTGGGGTGAAATGGTCCGTGTCGATCTGATCTTTCACCTGCACCCGATAGCGACCATCGATAAAAACGCCCGCCTCTTTGATCAGCGCGATGCAAAACCCCGCCGAGCCGGTGAAGCCTGTTAACCAAGACAAACGTTCGTCACAGGGGGCGACATACTCGCCTTGATGGGCATCCGCGCGCGGGACGATATAGCCTGCAAGCCCATGTTTTTCCAAAAGGGTTCGTAGATCAGCAAGGCGCTTTGGGCCATTCTCCGGGGAGGTCGTGACATCGAAGCCCTGAAACATCATCCCGTCCGTTTCATACCCATCACGCGCGCGCGCGCTCTTGGGTCACTGTCAAAAAGCGCGGCCAGCTGCTCTGTCATGGCACCGGCCAGCTGCTCTACATCCGTGATGGTCACGGCCCGGTCATAATAGCGCGTCACATCATGGCCGATCCCGATGGCGATCAATTCCACGGCTTTGCGTTTTTCGACCATCGCAATCACGTCGCGCAGGTGCTTTTCCAGATAATTTGCGGGGTTCACCGACAGGGTGGAATCGTCCACTGGCGCGCCATCAGAGATCACCATCAGAACCTTGCGGCTTTCGGGGCGACCCAGCATCCGGCGGTGGGCCCATTCCAAGGCCTCGCCGTCGATATTTTCCTTCAGCAGCCCCTCTTTCATCATCAGGCCCAGATTGGGCCGGGTCCGCCGCCATGGGGCATCGGCGGATTTATAAATGATGTGGCGCAGGTCGTTCAGGCGTCCCGGCTGTTGCGGTCGGCCATCGCCCAACCAGTTTTCACGGGACTGCCCACCCTTCCACGCGCGGGTGGTGAAGCCCAGAATTTCGGTCTTCACCTGACAACGTTCCAAAGTCCGTGCCAAAACATCCGCGCAAATCGCCGCGATGGAGATCGGACGTCCCCGCATGGAGCCGGAGTTATCCAGAAGCAGCGTTACGCAGGTGTCGCGAAACTCTGTGTCTTTTTCGATCTTGAAGCTTAGTGGTGTCGTCGGGTTGGCTACGACACGGGCCAGACGACCGGCATCCAGAATGCCTTCCTCCAGATCGAACTCCCAAGACCGGTTTTGCTGGGCTTGCAGGCGGCGCTGCAACTTGTTGGCCAAGCGCGACACGGCACCTTTCAAAGGTTCCAGCTGCTGATCCAGATAGGCGCGCAGTCGTTCCAGCTCGGCGGGTTCCGCGAGGTCCTCGGCGCGAATCTCTTCATCGAAATCAGTGCTATAGACGACATAATTCGGATCGGCGTCAGAATGCGGGGGCGGGGCGGGTGGCTCCAGCGGGGCGTCACCTTCCGGCATTTCCGCCTCGTCGCCCATCTCCGCATCGGCCATATCATCCAGCTGCACGGTCGCCTGAGAGGCATCCTGCTGCTCTTCCTGAGATTGCTCGGCCTGCGCGTCCTCGTCCTCGGAATTGTCTTCCTTATCGGCATTGGACTGGTCGTCTTCGGCCTGCTCCTGCTGGTCGTTTTCAGCCTCGTCCTGCTGGTCTTCGTCGATATCGTCCGGATCGTCGCCCAGCTGATCGCCATAGCCCAGATCGGCGATGATCTGGCGCGCGAATTTCGCAAAACCGGCCTGATCATCCAGCACCGCTTCAAGGTTTTCCAGCGTGCCACCGGCAGATTGTTCGATGAAATCCTTCCACAGGTTCATCACATTGTCTGCGCCCTTGGGCAGGTCGCGGCCCGTGGCGAGATGACGGATCAGGTAGCCTGCTGCAACGGACAGGGGCGCCTGACCCGGATCGGTGATCTGTTCATAGCCTTTGCGGCTGGCCTCTGATTGGATCTTGGCATCGATATTACCAGCAGTTCCGGGCATTGCGCGCGCGCCCATCGCCTCGCACCGGGCGGTTTCCATCGCGTCATAAAGATCACGCGCCATGTTGCCTTGCGGCTCGTAACGGTTGTTCGTGTTGGGGTTGTGGAAGCGGCGACGCAACGCATAGGCGTCGGCTGTGCCGCGCGCTAAAAGCACTTCGTCGCGCGTCATCCGACGCGTCACCTGCGGCAAACGCACCTGATCATTGGTCATGCCGGGAGGATCAACCGAGAAGCTGACGCCCAGATCAGGGTCATTGGCGAGCGTTTTCGTCGCCTCTGCCAGAGCCTTCTTGAAAGGATCGGCGGGGTTGTCGTTTTTGTTAGCCAAGGCTCACGCTGGCCGCACTTTCGGGCAGCTCTTCATCGAAGCAGCGTTGGTAAAATTCGGCAACGGTTTCGCGTTCCAACTCGTCACATTTGTTCAGGAATGACAGGCGGAATGCGTAGCCTACATCTTTGAAAATCAACGCGTTTTGCGCCCAGGCAATAACCGTCCGTGGCGACATCACGGTCGACAAATCGCCGTTCATGAATGCGGTCCGCGTCAGGTCGGCAACGGTTACCATCTGGCCAATTGTCTTGCGCCCCTCTGCCGTGTTGAACGTCGGTGATTTGGACAGGATGATCGCGGATTCTGCGTCATGGCTGAGGTAGTTCAGTGTCGCAACAAGGCTCCAACGGTCCATCTGACCTTGGTTAATCTGTTGGGTGCCGTGATAAAGCCCGGTCGTGTCGCCCAGACCAACCGTGTTGGCGGTCGCAAAAATCCGGAAGTTCGGATGCGGGTTGATCACCTTGTTCTGATCAAGCAGCGTCAGCTTGCCGTCGGTTTCCAGCACGCGTTGGATCACGAACATCACGTCCGCGCGGCCCGCATCATATTCGTCAAAGACGATCGCGGTCGGGTTGCGCAGGGCCCAAGGCAGGATGCCTTCTTGAAACTCAGTGACCTGAACGCCATCTTTCAATTTGATCGCGTCCTTCCCGATCAGGTCGATCCGGGAGATGTGGCTATCAAGGTTAACGCGCACGCAGGGCCAGTTCAAACGGCTGGCAACCTGTTCGATATGGGTCGATTTCCCTGTGCCGTGATAGCCTTGGATCATCACGCGGCGGTTATGCGAAAAGCCTGCAAGGATCGCCAACGTGGTGTCGCGGTCAAACTTGTAGGTTGGGTCCTGCTCCGGCACGCGGTCTGTGCGATCCGCGAAGCCTTTTACTGTCATATCACTGTCAATGCCGAACACTTCGCGGACCGAAATGTCCTCAGTGGGTTTCGCGCTCAAATCAATCGTTCCGTCAGCCATGTCGTGCCCTTCTAGATAACGGGTCTGGGATGCCTGATTATGCGACCAAGAGCAAGAGGCGGGCAGGGGAGATTCTGCGGCATTTGCGCAGATTTGAAGTGTCGCTTTGATCTGTCGGCCAGTCTATGTTGCGTGCCAAACCGGTTGCGGCCTGGATGAGTCCAGTTTTCCAAAACTCGAATAC
>CAYGQQ010000007.1:25573-32521 GCA_964352105.1 uncultured Rhodobacterales bacterium
GCTGCAGCCGCTGTCCAGATCGCCCAATTTTTGGGCAACTCAGTCGCCGAAGTTGCGGCTGACCTTGATCTGATCCCACGCCCAGACGACCTTTTGCAGCTGCTCTTCATCCGCGCGGTTGCCACCGTTCATGTCGGGGTGAAGATCTTTGACCAAGCTTTTGTATTTCTTGCGCAAATCGGCTTTTGTCATCCGCGAGTCGCCTTCAAGAATTTCCAGCGCCTGCCGTTCAGTGGGGGGCAGTTTGCGCCCCGTTCCGCCGCCTGGAACACGGCCAGGATTGCGGGTGGCGTTCTCGCCCAGGACTGCCATCGGATCATCAACACCAAGGCGCGACCAGGCGCGTTGCTCCTCGCCCTTATTCAATGGTTTGGTTTCGCGCTCCCAGACCCGGTCCGAGGACATTTGCCGTTCCATCTCTTCCTGGGTGTGAGTTTCGAAAAAATTCCACTTCAGGTTGTATTCCCGCGCGTGATCTTTGCAGAACCAGTAATAGTCGTCCAAGATATCTGGTGATTTCGGCGCGCGATATTTGCCCGCGTCTTCACAGCCGGGGGCTTCACAGGTTTTCTGCGATGTCTCGACCGCACCGGACATGCCGCGGCGGGTTTTGGCCCGACGCTTCTTGTCAGTGGAGACGGAAATATCGAACTCAAACGGATCAAAGGGGGCACGTGCCATGACTTCACCTTTTCGACTCGGAACAAGCAGTTTAGGGTTTTCTGAGCCGAGGTGAAGGGGCGTTTTCACTTTTTACCGAATTGGCTACCGCGCATTTCCGCGCACAGATTTTGGAAGGTCCCATGGCGCAGACAATGACAGACAGAATTACGGCCGCACTGGAAGCGGCTTTTTCCCCGACGCACCTGTCGGTTGTGGATGACAGCGAAGCTCATCGCGGCCATTCCGGCTTTCAGGAGGGGGGCGAAAGTCACTTTAATGTCGAGATATCAGCACCTGAATTTAAAGGGAAATCCCGACTGGAGCAGCATCGCGCGGTACACGCGGCTTTGGGGAAGGACATTACCACGCGGATCCACGCGCTTGGGTTGAAAATCAACGCGTCATAAGCGCAGGACCTAGCGTGTGGTCTCTGCTGGCGACGGCTCCGTCTGATGGGCGTCACTGTCCACTTCCGCGTCGTCTGTTTCTTGCAGAGACAGCTCTTCTTGCAGATCGGCCTCAAGGCTGTCATCCGGCTCGGCGTAGTCTTGCGCGTCCTCATGCAGTGACTTTTCCGCCTCGGCTTCGGCAAGCAGCGTATCGATGGAGGCCACGTCTTCTACTTTGCGGCGGAACACCAGCAGCGATTGGTATTTCACGACCCGACCCGTCAGGCCTTGGCGTTCCTCGTTCGGTAGGGTGTCTGCGCGCAGATATTCCCAGCCTTTGCCAGCCATTTCGTTCATGAGCATGGAAACAGCGTTCGCGAATTTCTCAGGTCCGCCGCGCACGCCTTTTGCGGCCTTGCCACGCCGTGGTGCGACGATCGCTTTGTATTCAAAATTAGTCATACTTCTCCCCAGTAGTTGCTGCATAAGTCAGCTCGGCGATCTTTCAAAGCCATTCTGCGAAAGTTGCGAAAAGTTGATGCAGCCTGAACACGGTAAATCCCCGTCGGTTTGTTGCAAAATTTGCGCATTTGGCCGCAAGAATAAGGTGCTTTGACGTGGCAGTGGTGATTTGGCGACAGATACAGGTATTGCGCCTGTGGCTTTCGGCTTGCGCCTGCGAAAGGTGCGATACGCGATCCCTGAAAGCCCGATTGTGATCCAACTCACCTGGATCAACGCGGAGGCCAGGTTGAACATCTCTGTCAGTGACAGCAACACAAGGCTTGCGGCGGTGACGCTGACAGCCGCGTAAACATTCCCGTTTCCGTTGAGAAAACCAAACTGCAGGGACGCGAACCCTATAATATAGAGGATGAACCCCGCGACCCCTGCAGTCTGGAAAACAGAAGGCAATTCAACACTCGTTACGATCATTGTAGCAACAGACACTTCCTGCCCTCCATTTATCTCTTCCGGTGGAAAATTCCCGGACCCCAGCACCGTGACTGGATGAGATGACTATGGCCTGACGTTGCGGAAAGCAGCGTGAGTGCGGTGTGAAAGGAGAGTTAAAAAACTGTGGAATTGTGGGTTTTCGGTGAAAATTGCGCAGAAAACCCCATATTTTGCCCGGTTTTCCGCCGTTTGCTATAGGTGTTGCGCTTGTGCACTTTCTTCGCGATTGGGTTATGAATTTCGAACATTTCCCCTTTAAACTCCCGTTGTTTCGCGAAATAAGGGTCAAGATTTTGTATTTAACGAGGACAAGATGAAAACATCATCCTTCATCGCCGCGGCGGTTTTCGCGATGCTTCCAGCAGTCAGCCAATCCGCCGTTGTTGTAAACGGCAGCTTTGAAATTGCCCCCGACGTTCTTAGCCAGGGTGTGGCAGGTCATGGTGCCGGGACATCCTTCGAAAATATGCCAACCAGCGGCTCCCATTGGGGTATTTGGACTTCCGGTATTGCCGGGTGGCGGACAGATGCCAACGGGATCGAACTGCAAAACGGCAGACCATTTGATCTGACAGCTGCGGACGGCAACTATTACGCGGAGTTGGACACAAGCGCCAATTCACGGATCATGCAGGACATCTTCTTCGAGGTAGGCACTTACGATCTTAGCTTCGGCTACAGCCCGCGCACGAAGAACATCAACAGCAATGACATCGAATTCGGTATCGGTGATATTTTGGCTGGAGCCGTGGCTGGGCCAGAGGGTGAATATACGATTGGGAAATTCACAACCGTAACCCGTCGTTTCGAGATCACGGAAGCTGGGACGCATACTCTGTTCTTCGCAGGCGCTGGTACATCAGATTCCTACGGTGGATTTATTGACAACGTTCAACTGTCCGCCGTGCCACTGCCAGCAGGCTTGCTGCTTCTGGGCACTGCGCTCGCTGGTTTTGGCATCGCGCGCCGTCGTCGCAAAAGCTGATCCAAGAGATATAGAATAGAAAACGGCGGCTCCATCGGGCCGCCGTTTTTCGTTTGGTACACTAAATTGGCACGTTAGCCGGCCAGTTTCTTGGCGACAATCTCGTTCACGGCCTTCGGGTTGGCCTTGCCGCCCGTGGCTTTCATCACCTGTCCCACGAACCAGCCTGCAAGTTTGGGGTTCTCCCGCGCCTTTTCAACCTGCGCCGGGTTGGCCGCAATGATCTCATCCACAGCCTTTTCAATCGCACCGGTATCGGTGACCTGCTTCATGCCGCGCGCTTCGACAATCTCAGCCGGGTCGCCGCCCTCAGTGTAGACGATTTCGAACACCTCCTTGGCGATCTTGCCAGAGATATCGCCCTTGGTTATCAGCCCGATTATTCCGCCCAATTGTTTGGGCGAGACGGGGCTGTCTTCGATCTGCCGGTCGTCGTCCTTTTTCAGGCGACCAAAAAGCTCGTTGATCACCCAGTTGGCGGCCAGTTTTCCGTCATGGCCATCCGCGACCTCCTCAAAGAAGGCGGCGTTTTCAGCTTCCGCGGTCAAAACGCTCGCGTCATACTCCGACAGGCCGAAATCGGCCATGAACCGCGCGCGTTTTTCATCCGGCAATTCCGGCAAACCTGCTCTCAACTCATCGACATAGGATTGCTCAATCTCCAGTGGCAGCAGATCGGGGCAGGGGAAGTAGCGGTAATCATGTGCCTCTTCCTTGGACCGCATGGAGCGGGTCTCGCCCTTGTCAGGATCATAAAGCCGGGTTTCCTGATCCACTTTGCCGCCTGCTTCGATGATTGCGATCTGGCGTTTGGCCTCAACCTCAATCGCTTGCTGAATGAACCGGGTGGAGTTCATGTTCTTGATCTCGCACCGCGTGCCCAGATGTGAAAAATCCTGCGTTTCCTGATACTTCTCATAGGCACCGGGCAGGCAGACAGACACGTTCACATCCGCCCGCATGGAACCGTTTTGCATATTGCCGTCGCACGTGCCCAGATAGCGCATGATCTGGCGCAGTTTCAAAACGTAGGCTGCCGCTTCTTCGGGGCCGCGAATATCGGGGCGGGAGACGATCTCCATCAGGGCGACGCCCGTCCGGTTCAGGTCCACAAAGGACATGTTGGGGTCCATGTCATGGATCGATTTACCGGCGTCTTGCTCCAGATGAATCCGCTCGATCCGCACAACGCGCGCGATGCCGGGCTCCATATCCACCAGCACTTCGCCTTCGCCCACGATAGGATGGTAAAGCTGGCTGATCTGATAGCCCTGCGGCAGGTCGGGGTAGAAATAGTTCTTGCGGTCAAAGGCCGAAAAAAGATTAATGTCGGCCTTCAAGCCAAGCCCGGTGCGCACGGCTTGTGCCACGCATTCCGCGTTGATCACGGGCAACATGCCGGGCATGCCCGCGTCCACGAAGGCCACGTTGTTGTTGGGCTCGGCTCCGAACTGCGTCGAGGCCCCGGAAAACAGCTTGGCGTTTGACAGAACCTGCGCATGGACCTCTAGCCCGATGACCAGTTCCCAATCATGTTTGGCACCGGCAATGATCTTCGGTTTTGGAGCTTCAAATGTCAGATCTAGCATCGCGAATTCCCTAGCTTGTTGCGCTGGTTTTAGGCGAGGCCGGGCAGGCCGACAAGGCCCATCATTGCGCGCAGATGTCGGCAGGTTCGCGCCACCCTCTGGCGGGGGCATTATCCGGCGCTTGTCTCAGATGGGCAAAGCTGTCCTAATCGGGCGATGCGAATGCTTCTTCCTTCTCTGATCCTTGCTGTGATCTGCGTGGTGCCCAGTTTGGCGCAAACCACCCGTCCAGTGAGCCGCGACGACATCCCCCCGGCTGCGGAGTGGGATTTTCACCCGAAAGGGCAAGCGTGGACAAAGGCCACGATGCAGGCTCTTGCCGGACATGGGCAGGCGTTGTTGCAGGTTGTCCCTGACGATATCGCCCATTGGTGCCCGGCTTATGAGGCACAAGATGCGCGTGGCCGTGCGGCCTTCTGGACGAGCCTCTTGTCATCGCTTGCAGGCTTTGAAAGCACGTGGAAACCCGCCGCGGTTGGGGCTGGGAAATGGTACGGATTGGTGCAAATTGCGCCTGCAACCGCGCGCGGATATGGCTGCGTGGCGCGCACCGGGCAGGCGTTGAAAGACGGCCCTGCAAATCTCAGCTGTGCCGTTCGGATTTGGGCCACGACCGTCAAGCGCGACAATGCGGTGGCCTTCAAGGATGGAAAACTTGCAGGCATCGCTGCCGATTGGGGACCCATGCGATTTGCCAATAAGCGGGAGAAAATGTCCCGCTTCACCCGCAAACAACGCTATTGCCAACGCACGAGTTCCCCGCGACCGCTTCCCAAAAGCTGAAACGCCCACCCAGATTGGGTCTGAATTGGCGTTTCCCAGTCATATCCGAGTTTAGCTTTCGAAAGAGACTTCCTTGTAACCCGTGGTCGTGTTGGACCGGACCAGCCCTGCCATGATCTGGCCCCGTCGGCGCTGCATGGAGAAATCCGTGAACGCCTGATTGCCGGAGGTCACAGCCCCGATCGCAGACGAACCTGATAACGGGAAGTAACGGCGGAATTCATTGGTACCGGTGCTGAAATTGGCGTCCACCGCGCCACCATTTTCAACGCGCCCCACATTGCGCGGCGTGAACCACACCGGCGCGGTCGTATCAAGCGGTGCAAATCCCGTGCGGGGGCTGCCTTCATTGGGTGCGTGAATGATATTGTTATGCGCGCTGACCAAAGAGTAGCTGGAGCCTGCGATGATCTGCGGCGTCGTCGCCCAGTTGGTCGCAATCCCGTTGCCCGCATTGCTCCGGAGCGACACGAAGGTGTTGTTGTAGACGTCAATAGGAGCGGAATTGCCGGGTGCGACATCGGTTTGGCCGCGTTCTGAATAAGATACGAACGCGCTGATCGCCTGTGTCGCGTGGTTGTTGGGTTGCAGCGCAAAGTTGTTGCGCACTGTGGCACCCTGGTGGTGAAACTCGATCATATTGGCGTTGGTATGGCTGGCCAGGATCAGGTTCCCGTCAGCAATGAAATTGGCAATCGGCCCGCCATTGCGCCCGCCTTGCGGCCATGTATTGGCCCCGTTGAACGAGGTCTGCGCGGTTGAAAACGCGAACCAGCCACCTTCAAAACAGGAATTGGCCACCATCGTATAGGCTCCGTCGAAATGCGGCTCCTCATCGAATTTGATGCATTGGTGGTCTTTCGTGGTCTGGAAAATGTCGCAGCCGAAGACGTAGTTAAAGGCAGAGCCATTGATCCGGATAGGGGAGCGATACGTGTTCGCCTCTGTGGGGGTCAGTGGGTTGCGCATGATCCGGCAACCGGTGAAAATATCGCCGCCTGTGGGGTCTGCCATTTGTCCGGTGGAGAACGGATATTGCCCGCCCATATTTGTAACAACACAATCATCCCAATGGGTTAGGCGGCGTTGTGTGTAGTTGTTTGGGCTCTCGAACCCGTTCACGGCAACCGCGCTGTCAAAACCGTCAAACTCGCAGCCAGTAATCAAAGTCGTGCCTGGCGCGGCCTCGTAGATCCAGGTGTGGTTGCCGGTGACATTGGGGTTGCCTGCCGGATTGAAGCCCGCCTCGAACCGCATGCCTTGCACGCGAATAGCGGCGTTCAGCGGGTAGTTCACTGTTTTGTTCAGCTTCAAACCGCCCGACAAGCCGGTGAAGCGTGGCTTCGGGCCCGCGCCATAGGTCCCGATCAGGATTTCGGTCGGGTCCGAGGGGCCAAGAGTGAAGCGGAAATCGGAATATGTTGCGCCTGCTTTAACCAAGATACGCGCGGGGCTACCGCTGGAGCGAAACGCGCTCCAAGCTGACAAATCCGTCCCGATGGAGTTCGAAT
The DNA here is from genome assembly GCA_964352105.1 of uncultured Rhodobacterales bacterium. Lineage (GTDB taxonomy): Bacteria > Pseudomonadota > Alphaproteobacteria > Rhodobacterales > Rhodobacteraceae > Litoreibacter. The sequence goes on from CAYGQQ010000007.1 coordinate 32,451, forward strand.
TGACCGTAACCGCCCCTGACGGTGCCGCGGAAAAATCGCTGTCACCGACCGGGTTCACAACCACCGTTTGG
>CAYGQQ010000007.1:32621-55214 GCA_964352105.1 uncultured Rhodobacterales bacterium
TGACGGTGCCGCGGAAAAATCGCTGTCACCGACCGGGTTCACAACCACCGTTTGGGTGCCGGAATAGCGCGCATCCGCAGCAGCAACCGGGACCTCGGCAGTGGCCATCGCGATCTTGCCGGAAGAGGGCTCGTAAACCAGGCAGCTGGGGTTGTAATTGGCCGCGTTCAGGTAGCAATGCTGGATCTTGTAGCCATAGGCGCGGTTCTTTGTGCGCCACTCCGCAGGGGTTTTCTCAGGCGCGCTCCAGCTGTCGGGATCATCTGTATCCCACAAGAAAACCAAGTTGTGATATTGCGGGTTATAGAAGCTGTTATAGGCCGGATTGGTGGGGCCCGTGTCGAAAAAGCCGGTCGACAGATCAACCTCCAGCTGAACCGTGTCAGGCGCGACAGAACCCGGCGTGCGCCTGACGATCAATGGGATCGGCTGCACCGTAACGTTGGAAAATACGAAATTGGGCATCATACGTCTCCCGAGACAAAGTCATCCAGTGTAGTGGCGTTGGTGCCGTCGCAATACAGCGTCCAGATCCCGGCATCGCCCGTCGCATGGGTCGCATCCGAGGACGCAAGTCCGGTGATTTCGACATCATTGATATAGGCGGTCAGGTTGGTGCCGACGGCGCGCAGTTTAATGGTGAAGGGAAAGGTGAAACTCTCTCCGGTCTGGGCTGCCGCAGCCGAAAGCGTGATTGTGTTGAACACGTTGAAGGCGCTGCCTTCCATGATGCGGATCCAACCCGCAAGCGTGTCGATATGCAGCGCGTAACATGCAGTTGCGGTACTGCCGCGCACAAACACACCGGTGATGTTTTCCCCGGTACCTGTTTGGCCGGTCAAGGTGATCTGGGCTTCCTGATCGGCTGCCAGCGGATTGGCGTTCGCCACCAAGGCACCGAAGTTGCCGCCGGAGATTTGCGAACGGACTTGCCCTGACACGACCTGCAAGGCGGCTGCCCCACCATCGCGCAAGGTCCAGTTCGCGTTTGCCGACAATTGCTCGTCCGGACGGTCAAATTGATCCATCAAAACAGGGGCTTGATCGGTTGTGTTAAATGTAGATGACATAGCAACGTTTGACGCGGAGGGCAGGTCATCGGTCTGATGGAAATGCCAGCGATATGCTGTCGACGCCGATAGCCCCGTGGCCGAGAATGTGTTCACACCAGAGGTCGGGCTCACGTCAGCCGCGCTGTAGATCGCGCCAATACCTGCGATGATATCGGCCGCCGACGGGCTCGCCGCATCTGGCCAGATACCAGCATACAATGTGCCTCGGCTGCTGTTGGAGACAACGCTGCCTGTCGCCGTAGAGCTTGAATAATTGCCTGACCCAGCCGCCGACAAAGCCGGCGGTGCAGTCAAAATCGCAACCGGGCTGCCTGTCGCCGTGATCACATCCCCATCCGAGCCTCCTGCAGGCAATGCGTGGATGTAATAGCTCTGATCCAGGCTGGTGGAGATCATGCTCTCATTGACTGGGCCACCTGTCGTAGCCAGCCGCACCGTGAAACTTTCGGGTGCTGTCGCGCCAGTGTGGTCTTGGCCTGCGATGATCTGGCTGGCCGTCGGTTGCGCGGCCGCATCGCTGAGGATGAAATGCACATCGCTGTCGATATCGATCGTGTAGGAGATCGGAACATCCCCGTCGCTCTCCTGAGCGAACGCGGTCAAAACCGACAGATCAGCTACCTGCAGTGTATCGGAGATCGTCAACCCAAACCCGCTAGAGACCGTGCCGCCCGGGTTTGTCACTGAAATCACGACGGAGGTTCCGGTTTGCGCGCCCAACGCATTTGTGTCGACCGAGTAGACACCCGTTGCGCTGTTAATGCTGCCGGGGCCAGAGGTCACGGCGTAGAATAATGCGCTGCCGGTGAAGTCGCCGGAGACGTCGTAGCTGCGCAGCCCGCTATTGTTGGCAAAGGTCTGATCGCTTAGGCCGCCCGCCGCGACGGGGGCGTTGTAGGCCACCGAAACCAGCGTCGTGGCAAATACCGCCTGATTGCCGAACGTGTCGGTGACGAGAACGGAGAAGCTCGCCGTCTCCCCTTCGCTCAACGGATCACTGGCAGAGCTTGCATCGCCCTGAAACGATACGATCGCACTCGCGATGGGGGCCACGTCGGAGCTGAAGTTCGCCGCATCCGTCATGGCCGCGAAACCCGTCATGTCGCCAACGCTTTGCCCGGCGGATATCGCGGAGGTTTGTGGCGTGATCGTGGCCGTAATCGTGCCGGCAATAACGTCGAGGCTGAACGAAGATGTATCCGACCCGCCGGGATTGCTGGCGGTGATCGCCACGCTTGTTGACAGAACGCCCGACACATCCGTGTCGATGGAGTAGGTCCCCGACGCACTCACCGAACCTGGCCCTGTGCTAACATCGTAGCTGAGATCGCTGCCTGTGAAATCGCCAGAAATATCAACGCTTTGAATGCCACTTCCGCGCGCGAAGGTTTGCGCAGGAAGTGCGCCTGCGGCAATCGGAGCGATGAAAGGCACGGTGATCGGATTTGTGGGGAAGGTCCGCTCTGTGCCGATGCTGTCGGTGACCAGAACTGAAAATCCGGCCTGCTGGCCCTCGGACACTGGATCGGATGCCGAGGCGATATCGCCTTGAAACGAGACCACGACGGATTGAATGCTGCCCGCGTTGGACGCAAAGTTTACAGGCGAAACCATCGTGGCAAAATCAACCATGTCGCTGACAGATTGCCCCGATGTGAGGGCGGAGGTCGCAGGCTGAAGTGTCGCTGTGATCCCGGCCGCCGCTTCGACAGTCAGCGGGCCAAAGATGAATTCGGATGGCCCGTTCATTTGACCGTTATTGGCGGCGACAATGTCCTCGAAGTTGATTTGTGCTCCGATATCTGCCGATTGCAGGATGAAGTCCTGATCCGTACTGCCGCCCTGAAAATTCACGAAGGGCGTAACGCTCGCGATCCCGGATGGGTGGCTGTAATTGCCTTGCACATACCCAGACAAAACGCTGTCGCCGACGCGCAAGACCCCATTGAAGGTCGCCGGCTGGGTTTGAGTGATCGGGATCAGGACTATTTCGATGGTCAGATCGAACGCCGCCGAAATAGAACCGCCGGAATTGCTGGCGGTGATTGAAATCTCGGTGGATTGCGGCGGGATCGCATCCGTGTCGATGCTGTAAAGACCGGCGCTATTGATCGTGCCGGGACCTGTTGTAACAGCGTAGCTCAGGTTCTCGCCGGCAAACCCGACGGACGCATCGTAGCTTTGCACGCCGCTCAGTTCAGGAACGGTTTGATCGATCAGGCTTGCCGCCAATGTGGGGGCCGCGTGGCGGATGATGCCGAGGTTAACGACATGAACGACCGACCCGTTATTTGGGCCGCCGGTTTCGGTATAGGTGATCTCAAACACAAGGTTCGATCCATTTTGCGCAGCGATCGGAGTGAAACCTGCTGCCGTCCCTTCAGGCGTGCCACCAACCAGCCAGCGTATCGAGATAGAAACAGAGCCGCTGCCGCGTGGGCTGGCACTGCCCGGATCACCGTTCAAGGTCGCGCCGATAACAGCGCTTGTTGCGTTAACCGAAGGCAAGGTGTCCACAACCGGACCACGCAAGTTGTTGCCGCGCCGAGGATGCCCCGATTGCCCGGCGCGAAGGCCAATTCCTAATGCCATGAGTAACCTCCCAAAGAGGGTGTTGAGAAAAGACACATCGAATTTTCCTATAAAAAATAGAAGTTTGCGCGCGGCAGGTGCTGCGCATGCTTTGTACTGGGCTTACTTGATGGCTTTGTCGGTAATCAGTCTCAGGTAGATGTTGCCAAGCGTGTTCACCATCGTCAGGGACATACCGGCCAAGGCTTGTTGCGGTTCGCTCATCCCGAGCTTGCCAACATATAACAGCGCGACGCTGCTGATGGCGGCAATCACGGTCAGGACGTTGAACCAAACGGTTTTCGACTGATACCAATGTTTCATTTTCCAGATCCTGTTCCGACGCACGGGGATGTCCGGGCGACACGTGAGGACGGCGCGCAATGGCCGCGCCGGTCGATGAAGTTCTCAGTTTTGGAGGTTGGCAGTTTGCCTTGCCGAAAGATGCCCGCTGGACTGCGCGCAAGAACGCCCGGCCATCGGCGTCGATAGGACGTCAGCAGGCCTTGCGATAAAGATGATCGAAAAGGGTTAATGACGTGGAAAGGCTGCGCGCTGGGCTAGGCTTGGCTGAACGAACGTAAGTGTGAGCCCGAAAAACTTATTTTGTTTCTGTGCCTTGCAACCGTCGAATACCGTTGTGACCAACCGTGACAGTCGCCCCGTCATTCAGGTCTTCGCGGTATGCGCGCGCGGCCAAGGTCAAGAAATGCTCTTCTTTCTGGGCCCAGGCAACGCTGCAAAACAGTTTCAGATGCGTGCGGATAACGGGTGCAATTCGAGCAGTCACATCGCGCGCCACGCGCTTTTTGGCGCGCTTTGCGCCAAGCAGGTGGTGATAATGCGGCTGTAAGCTATCAAGCAGTTCCGACAACGTTGCGGTCACGCGATAAGGCTCGCTCTCGTGATGTGTGAGCAGGTCATCAAGTCCGCGTACGAATATCTCGGGCTTCAGGTAAAGCGCGGCACCGTCTTCGAACCGCATGGCATGCATCATCATCACGGAATAGGCCCCGTGGCCCAAAGCGTCCTGAGAGGTCTCCGCTGCCAATTGCGCTTGTTCTTCCAGAATCTTGTAGTCACCAAACCAGCGCGGCAAGCAGTGATAGGCGTGTTGGCGGTAGGCGGTCAGATTGCCGGGGTCGAGATCGACCCAATCCAGAAACGACGCCACCAATCGTTCCCGGCCATTTTCAAGCCCGACGCAAAGCCGGTATTGAATTTCCGCCAGCAACGGCGAGCCATAAGCAATCGGGTCAAACCGGGTGATAATATTGCGGGCCGTGTGGTAGTGGCCGTTCATCGCAGCCCAACCGCTTTCGCCAACCGCGTTTGCCCAGCCATTGCCGCGCGCAAACCAGCCGCAATCAAGGTGCAAAAGCGCGTGCAGTGCGGCCAGTGCGTAGTTGTCGGGATCGACCTCACAGGCGTTGCGCAACTCACGTAGGCAATGGTCCGGATGGTCGTAGCTTGTCAGATAGTTGCTGGCATCTGGGGCGTGGGTGTCTATGGCGAGTTTTGCGCGCAAATAGCCCGTCGCGATCTCCAAATGGCGCACCCCGGAGGGGGTGGAGTTCCGTGTTCGATCAAGATGGCGGATGTAGTCGGCCAGTTTTGACCAGTCCGCCAGGTCCAGATATTCCTGAACGTCGTTGCAAATGACTTGCCGCTCAGACGCCTCGTCATCCAGATCTGTGGCGGTGATAATCAGGCGGCGGCGCAGATCGCGCAGGGTAAAAGGTTTGAGCAGTTCCTGCTTCAGGCCAGCGATGCCCCGTTCGGGCAGGGAGACAAAAGCACCGATCAAATCGAGCGGGTAGTCCAGCACCTGATCCAAGTGCGCGGACGCGCGCGCGAAAATGGTTTCAGTGTTTGTGCGAATATCTACCATAGGTCCCTCTGAACGCTTGTGTCTCAGAAGATGGAGATTTTTCGCGGCAGAGATGTGGCAATCCGGGGGAAAATCAGCGGCAATTCAGCTCTGATCCCCTTGTGATCAAGCGAAAATATCGCCGTTAACGCCCTCCGGTGACGTTGATTGTGGTGCCCGTGACGTAACTTGCCGCGTCCGACATCAGCCAGACAATTGCTTCTGCCACTTCTTGGGCCGATCCGGATCGCTGCATTGGCACCATTGGGGCCATCTCGGCGGCGCGGTTTGGTAGCCCGCCTTTGGCGTGAATCTCGGTCTCGATTATTCCGGGGCGCACGCCGTTCACGCGAATATTTTCCATGGCGACTTCGTTGGCCAGCCCGGTGGTGAAGGAATCGATCCCGCCCTTGGTGGCCGCGTAGTCGATATATTGCCCGCCCGCGCCAAGTGTCGCCGCTGCGGAGCTGAGATTGACGATGCTTCCGCCGGTTCCACCATGTTTCGTGGACATCCGCAACACTGCTTCTTTGGCCACGAGGAGTGCGCCAACAAGGTTAACGTTAACCATATTCTGGATACGCTCCGGGCTCATTTCGTCCAGCCGCGCTTTCATATCGACAATGCCGGCATTGTTCACCAATGCGCTCATCTGCGGGAAAACGGCGTCAAAATTAGCAAAAATGCGCTGAATTTCCGACGCCTCGCCAACATTGCCTTGGATCAGAACGGCTTTCCCGCCTGCGTCTTCGACAGCTTTCGCGGTGGTCTGCGCGCCGTTGAGATCGCTGTTGTAATGGACGCCAACATCATAGCCGTCGCGCGCCGCCAGGATCGCGGATGCCGCACCAATTCCAGCACTTGCGCCGGTGACGAGAACTGTAGGTCTGGCCATAATCGTTCCTTTTCCAGTTTCGAAAAGGCTAGTCAGAAATCAGCCCGGGGGAAAGGTAATAAAAGGCGAGACTTAACGCGCAGAAATATGCGCGGTTTCTCGCTTTGGCTGTGCCCAAAGGGATGAGATCGGGACCATGTCCTGATCCAGATCGATATCAATCGGTCGAGTATCAATTGACTTAGCCAATCCGCTATTCCAAGGCTTCAGCCCGCCTGCGCTTGAAACATCGAGATCGCATAGGTCTTTGGTTTCAAACCCATTTTCTTGAACACTGTAGATGCAAGGGAGAACAAGCACAGCGCCCGTAACCAATGAGAAAGCACCCCAGATCACCCACCAAAAAACGGGCGCAGGTCCGAAAAAATAGCTCAGACAGCCGATAAAAATGCAAATCCCCACGGCAAAATACGTTGTGGGGTGGCGGCCATCAAAAACCGCCAGGCTTTTAAATTTCATGTCGCAGTGATGCGCAGCGGATCGGGCAGAAATATGGCGTTTATGCTGCCAAAATTCGACTTATCATTTCTGTCGTATCTCTGCTGAGGCCATCCGTGTGCAAGATCCGTTCCATCGCTATGCGCATCAGGTCTTGGCGATCCGCATCGTAGCGTTTCCATGCCTCGAAAACGCTCGTCATACGTGCGGTGGTTTGCGGATTCTTCGGGTCAAGCTTGATCAGCCAATCCGCCATCACGGCGTATCCGGTCCCGGTCGGGTCGTGGAACCCGGCAGTGTTGCCCGCCAAAGCCCCAAAGACCGCGCGGAACCGGTTCGGGTTGGTTAACGCAAAATCGGGATGCTCGGTCATCTCTTCCGCTTTTGGCGCGGCTTTCGAAAGTTTCGCATAGCCCACCTGCAGGCCGAACCATTTGTCTATGACCAGGCGGTCGCTTTGCCATTGGGAATAGAAGGTGGCGTTCTCCGCCTCTCCCTTTTCGATTTTCAGCAGGTTGGCCAATGCGGCCAGCTGTTGGGTCATGTTGTTGGCGCTTTGGTACTGCGCTTGTGCCTGCGCGCCGCCATCCAGACGGCTCAGCAGTGCCAGTGCCGTGTTGCCCCAACTGCGTTTGCCCACGGAGATTGCGTCCGGCGTGTAGGCCCCATCGACCTGCATTTCCGCGTAAATCTTGGGCAATAGGTCCTGCATCGCCTGCGCGATGGATTGTCCAAGTGTCTGTGAAGCCTGGTAGATTTTTGTAGGATCTGGCGTGATGCCGCCATCAAACAAGGCTTGCGCAATATCATCCTGCGATGGACCGCTGAAGCATAAGGCCTTGAACGCCGGGTCAAGCGAAGGGTCACGCGCTACCGCGACCAGACCGTCGAGATAGGCATGATCCGGGGTCGCATCCTCGCTGACCATGCGCACCAGAACGTCACGCGCGAGCGCCCGCCCGGCCTCCCATTTGTTGAACGGGTCGGTGTCATGGGCGAGAAGGATTGCCCTTTCTGCATTCGTAACATCTTGCTCGACGATCACCGGTGCAGAAAAGCCTCGGAAGGCCGACACAATGGGAGGAAGATCATTGGCAAAGTACGAGCCTTTCGCGATCACTTTCTCCTCGCGATCCAATTCAAAGACGCGATCTTCCAGACCAGCATTCTCAAGGTTCCCTGAACGGTCAAAAAGGCCAAGCTTGATCGGAATGAGAAATGGTTTTTTCTCGGTTTGACCGGGCGTCGGTGGTGTTTGTTGCCGCGCAACGATCTGCCAAGAGATCGGCGTAATTTCTTTTCCATCCGCGCTTACCGGAGATGCACGCCCTGTGATTTCAGTTCGGATTTCAACCCGCGGTGTGCCCGCCTGACTGTACCACAGCTTGAACTGTGCCAGATCGCGGCCCGTGACCTCTTCAAAACAGGCTAGCCAGTCCTCAATGGTGCAGGCCTCTCCATCATGGCGGTCGAAATACAGATCGCAGCCCTTGTAATAGGCCTCGTCACCGATCAGCGTTTTCAGCATGCCGATAACTTCGGCCCCTTTTTCATAGACGGTCGCGGTGTAGAAATTGTTGATCTCCACGAAGCTTTCGGGCCGCACGGGATGGGCCAGCGGGCCGTTATCTTCGCGAAACTGCCGACCGCGCAGGGCCATGACGTTCTCAATCCGCGCAACCGAGGCGGAGCGCATGTCGGCCGTGAACTGCTGGTCGCGGAACACCGTCAAACCTTCCTTCAGACACAGCTGAAACCAGTCGCGACAGGTGATCCGGTTGCCGGTCCAGTTGTGGAAATACTCATGGGCGATGATCGCTTCAATACGTTCGAAATTTGCATCTGTGGAGGTTTCAGGGCTCGCCAAAACGGCGGAAGAGTTGAAAATGTTCAAGCCCTTGTTCTCCATCGCACCCATGTTGAAGTCATCAACCGCCACGATATTGAACAGATCGAGGTCATATTCGCGCCCGTAGACATCCTCGTCCCATTTCATCGAATCCTTCAGCGCCTGCATGCCAAAGGCGCATTTATGCTCGTCGCCGGGGCGGACCCAGATGTTTAGCTCGACCTCGCGGCCCGATTTGGTGGTGAAGCTGCCCGGATGATTGACCAGGTCGCCCGCGACCAGTGCAAATAGATAGGCCGGTTTGGGCCAGGGGTCGTGCCATCTGCCGCCACCCATATCATTGCCATTGGACAGCTTGATTTTCTCATCCCCTTCGATCTGAACGGTAAACACGCTCATCACATCGGGGCGGTCGGGGTAGTAGGTGATCTTGCGGAAGCCCTCGGCCTCACATTGCGTGCAATACATACCGTTCGACATGTAGAGGCCTTCGAGCGCCGTGTTGGTAGACGGTGAAATCTCAACCTCTGCCTCAAACAGGAACGGCGCGTCAGGCACTTGCATCGTCAGGCCAAGGTCGGTGACATGCGCGGTTGTGATCACGCCATCAAGTCTGACCCATTTCAGGTCCAACTGCTCCCCATGCAGATAAAACGTTTTGTCTGTCGCCGCCGGATTGGGGCGAAACGCGATCTTGCTGATCACGCGGGTTTCCGTTGGGTGCAGCTTGAAGGCCAGATCGACGCTGTCGACCAGATAGGCAGGCGGCGTGTAATCGCTGAGGTAAATCGCGGTGGGGGCGGCGTCTTTCATCATCTGGCTCCTGCGGGGGGACGGGCGTTTTTCCAAACCTATGCGCAGGGTCGGGCAGGGGCAATGCGGGTCTTGTCAAATTGCAGGATCAAAATACCTTCCAAATGCAATGGTCAAGATGATCAAGAAATCCAACCTGCCGACCAAGACGTGCGCGTCCTGTGGCTTGCCCTTCGCATGGCGCAAGAAATGGGCACGCTCTTGGGATGAGGTGAAGTATTGCTCAAAGGCGTGTCGGGGGAACGGGGCCGCGCGCACGCCCTGAAAAAACAGCCTGAGTTGGTCCAGTTTCCAAACCAATCTTGTTGCCTATCGGAAACTTTTTTCCTAATGGGGTGTGCGATTGTATACCGCAAGTCGTGCCACCACCCGTCAGGAGACCCCGGATATGAAAGATCTTAACGCAGAATATGTTGATCGCAGCGGCTTGTCTGTCCATGCGGATTTGGCGAATTTCGTTGAAGCCGAGGCACTTCCGGGCACGGATGTCAGCATAGCGGCGTTCTGGTCAGGACTTGCCGAACTGGTTGCCAAGCTCGGGCCCAAAAACGCGCTACTGCTTACCAAACGCGCTGAATTGCAGTCCATGATCGATGCCTGGCACATCGCCAACCGGGACGCGCCGCATGATCACGAGGCCTACAAGGCGTTCCTACAAGAGATCGGCTATCTCGTGGAAGAAGGTCCGGATTTCGAGATCGACACCGCCAATGTAGACCCAGAGATTGCAACGATCCCCGGTCCGCAACTTGTCGTGCCGGTGACCAACGCACGCTACGCCTTGAACGCAGCGAATGCACGTTGGGGCAGCTTGTATGACGGGTTTTACGGCACCAATGCGATGGGTTCTCTGCCGCCCAAAGGTGGCTATGACAAAGGCCACGGCGCGCGTGTCGTGGCGCGTGCGCGGGTGTTTCTGGATCAGGCTTTCCCGGTTGAAAATACCAGTCACGCGGACGCGCAGCGCTATTCTGTGCGCGACGGAGCGTTGATGATTGATGATCAGCCTTTGGTGCAGCCAGAGAAATTCGTAGGCTACAAAGGCCACCCAAAAGCACCTGACGCTGTCTTGTTGTGCAATAACAGTCTGCATGTGGAGCTGGTCTTTGACCGCACACATATGATTGGCAGCCGGGATCAGGCGGGGCTTGCGGATGTGGTGATCGAAAGTGCGATCTCGGTGATCATGGATTGCGAAGATTCCGTGGCCTGTGTGGATGCCGAAGACAAAGTCGTGGCCTATCGCAACTGGCTGGGCCTGATGCAAGGCAATCTGGAAGACACGTTTGTGAAAGGCGGCGTGGAACAGACCCGCAAATTGAACGATGACCGGGTCTATACGGCGCCGGATGGCAGCGATCTGACACTGAAAGGCCGCGCCCTGATGCTGGTACGCAATGTCGGCCACTTGATGACCAACCCGGCGATTTTGGACGGCAATGGCAATGAGGTGTTCGAGGGTCTGATGGACGCGATGGTCACAACATTGATCGCGAAACATGATCTGGCACGGGACAGCGGCAACTCGGTCTCGGGATCGGTCTATGTGGTCAAGCCGAAGATGCACGGACCCGAGGAGGTCGCGTTCTCTGATGAGACCTTCACGATGGTGGAGGACATTCTGGGCTTGCCGAAAAACACCGTGAAACTTGGCATCATGGACGAGGAACGTCGCGTCTCGGTCAACCTCAAGGAATGTATCCGCGCGGCAAAATCGCGGGTTGCGTTTATCAACACAGGCTTTCTGGACCGGACGGGTGACGAGATCCATACATCGATGGAAGCGGGGCCGTTCAGCCGCAAGGATTTCATCAAGCGCAAGGCCTGGATCGGGGCCTATGAGAACCAGAATGTCGATATAGGTTTGGAATGTGGCCTGCAGGGCAAGGCACAGATTGGCAAAGGCATGTGGGCAATGCCCGATCTGATGGCCGAGATGCTGGAGCAAAAGATAGAGCATCCAAAAGCCGGAGCCAACTGCGCCTGGGTGCCAAGTCCGACAGCGGCGACTTTGCACGCACTGCACTACCATATGGTCGATGTGTTTGCTGTGCAGGACAAGTTGAAGGCCGGTGGTCGGCGCGCCTATGTCGACACGGTGTTGGATATCCCGCTGGCGACGTACCAGAAATGGAGTGACGGGCAGAAAATTCGTGAAGTTGAGAACAACGCTCAAGGTATTCTGGGCTATGTGGTGCGCTGGATTGATCAAGGGGTCGGGTGCTCAAAAGTGCCTGACATCAATGATATAGGCCTGATGGAGGATCGTGCGACTTGTCGGATCAGTTCTCAGGCGCTGGCAAACTGGCTACATCATGACGTGGTCAGTGAGGCACAGGTTATGGAGGCGATGAAGAAAATGGCGGGCGTGGTCGACCGGCAGAATGCGGGTGATCCGGCGTATGTCGCGATGGCCCCCAGCTTTGATGGCATCGCATTTCAGGCGGCCTGCGATCTGGTCTTAAATGGCCGCGAACAGCCCTCCGGCTATACCGAGCCTGTGCTGCACCGTCAGCGCTTGGCGTTTAAGGCGCAATAGAGATCCTCGCGGGCTTCGCCCGCACCAAAATAAAGAAGCCGGGGGCTTTGCCCCCGGAGCCCCCAAGAGTATTTCCTGCAAGAAGAAGAGAGACAAATGGCTGATATATCCCTGCGCAAGGCGCGTACGATCGTTCGAAAGACATTGGAGAAAGGGCGCGAGTTGGACCTAAAACCGCTGTCAGTGGTGGTTCTGGATGCCGGTGGCCATGTGCAAGCGTTTGAGCGCGAAGACGGCGCGGCACCGGGGCGGTTCAAGATCGCCCATGGAAAGGCTTACGGCGCTGTCATGTTGGGGATGACCGGCTCGGCGCAGATGGCGCGTGCCGAGGCGCAGGCCTATTTCATGGATGCAGTGAACGGGACATTTGGTGGGGCAGTGGTTCCGGTGCCAGGTGGAATATTACTCAGAGGCAAGAAAGGCGATGTGATCGGGGCCGTCGGGGTGACAGGTGACACGTCCGACAATGATCTGGTGGCCGGGTTGGCTGGTATCGCGGCGGCGGGGCTTACCGGAGAAGGCTAGGCAGACGCCTTGTTGTTTTTTGAACATCGGTTGTGCGACGTAGTGGCTCGACCGATTTTCGAATCCGGCCTATAGAGAAGGCCGGACAACAAAAGGCAACTGTTATGGTGCGGCCCAGGATTGGGATAATCGGCAATTTCTATCTGCTGAATGATCAGTACCCGACCCATGCGGCGGGAACGATGAATTCAAACGCTGTGGCGCAAGTGGCCGACTGCATGCCGCTGATCATCCCCTCAGACCCGGCGCTGGTGCGCGTTGAGGATTTGTTGGAAACCTGTGACGGCTTTTTGCTGACCGGCGCGCGGCCGAATGTGCATCCCGAAGAATATGGCGAGGTGGAAACCCCGGCTCATGGGGAGTTTGACCGCAAACGTGACGCGCTTGTGTTGGCGCTGGTGCGGGCCTGCGTCGATCGGGGTCAGCCGTTTTTTGGCGTGTGTCGCGGGTTTCAGGAGGTCAATGTTGCGATGGGTGGCACGCTCTATCCGGAAATTCGGGACCTTCCGGGACGCTCCAACCATCGGATGCCGCCTGACGGGACACTAGAAGAAAAGTTCGAGTTGCGCCATGAGGTGACCTTCACCAAGGACGGGCCGTTTCATCAATTGATGGGCACTGAGAAGGTGATGACAAACACGTTGCATGGCCAAGGGATCAAGACCATTGGCGAGCGGACGGTGATCGATGGGTATGCCCCTGATGGCACGCCAGAGGCTACCTATGTCAAGGACGCGCCGGGCTTCACATTGTCGGTTCAATGGCATCCGGAATACCGTGCTGATCAGGATCCGGTATCAAAACGGCTGTTTGGGGCATTTGGCGATGCGGCGCGCGACTGGGCATCTGGCAAACGGCCCAGTGTTTTGCGATCAGCCTGATATCCAAGGGGCGAACCCATAAAGTTCTTCCGGTGTTTCGACCAAAATCTTCCGCTGTTGAGCCGGGTCTGTCACGACGCGGTGAAAAGCGTTCAGCAAATCAGCAGCATCGGGCATATGCGCATCCGCCAGCATGATATAGGGAAAATCTGAGCCCCAGAGACAGCAGTCTGGATTTGCCGCAAGGGCGGCTGCGACAAACGGGTCGGTATCGGTGAAGGGCTGGCTGCTCAAACGGTAAAGGCCCGACAGTTTCGTGTAGACATGACCGTCCCGCATCAAATTACAAAGGGTTTGAAAGCCGTCTTCCTCAGGACCCAGGGCGATATCCGGCCAGCCCAGATGGTCAAAGACGATAGGGGCCGGGAAATTTTCTATTTCTTCCTTTAAATCAACGAGATGTTTGTGCGTATTGATCAGCATTTGCAGATGCATGCCACGCTCTGCCAAGGCGGGTGCGAGGGCTTTTGCGCCCTCCCAACTGAGAACGCCACCATGGACGTAGTTCATCCGGATGCCGCGGATGCCAGCGACATGGAGCGCATCTAGTTCAGCCTCAGGCGCGCCGTCGACCAGCAGGCCAATACCGCGCGCGGTGTCTTGGCCAAGACGGGCGATTGCTTCAATGGTGACGCTATTGTCGGAGCCAAACAGGATCGAGTGGACGACGACCGTGCGCGCGATGCCAAGCTGCTGCATTTGCTGACGGTAAGCCGCAATGAATGCGTCCATATCCATGCCTTTGGCCGGATCCTCGACGCGGTTTTCCCAAAGCGGGAATTCCTGGCTAGCTGCGAGGATGTGAATATGGCTGTCGATGGCCCCGGCGGGGGCTTTTGGGTCGGGGGCACGCGCGGGGCGTGGTGCGTCACTGATGGGAAGCATTTAGGTCACTTTGCGTTGCAGCTAGCCGTATTCTGCCAGCATTTGCTTCAGGTCGTCCAGCGTGTTCGCCTCTTGCACAGGCTTGTCGTGGCGCCAGCGCGCCATACGTGGAAACCGCAACGCGACGCCGGATTTGTGCCTTTTGCTGGCCTGAATGCCTTCAAATGCTATCTCGAAGACATGGTGCGGCGTAACAGAGCGGACGGGGCCAAACCGCTCAAGCGTGTTTTTGCGGACCCAAGCGGTGATCTCGCGAAACTCCGCATCGGTCAGGCCAGAATAGGCTTTGGTGAAGGGTACCAGATCATTGCCGTTCCAAACGGCGAAGGTGAAATCGGTGAACAAGGTGGCGCGGCGGCCATGGCCCGATTGCGCGTAGATCATCACCGCATCGATGGTCAGCGGGTCCACCTTCCATTTCCACCAATCACCTTTCTTGCGCCCGGCCAAGTAGGGGGAACTGCCACGTTTGAGCATCACGCCTTCGGCGGCCTCGTCACGGGCTGTTTCGCGAATGCCGGCAAGCATATCCCAGCTGTCAAAACTCACCTGATCTGACAGGCGCAATGGGACTGTTTCGGGTATCTGCGCTTGCAACGCGGTCAGGTGCTTTCTCCGTGTGTCCAACGGCGCATCGCGCAGGTCCTGACCTTGCCATTCCAGCAGATCGTAAGCCATCAAAATGACCGGAGCCTCGCTGAGCAGTTTCTTGGGCACAGTCTTGCGCCCAATGCGTTTTTGCAACGCGTTGAAGGGTAGGGGCCGGTCGTCTTGGAAGGCCAGAATCTCGCCGTCCAGCACAGTGCCGTCGGGGATAAAATCGGGCAGCGTCTTGAATTCAGGAAACCGATCGGTGATCAATTCCTCACCGCGTGACCAGACGAAATGCTGGCCCTCGCGAATGATGATCTGGCCGCGGATGCCGTCCCATTTCATCTCCGCGCGCCAGTCGGTAGCCTCGCCGAGGGCGGCCACGTCCTCCAGCTGGTAGGCAAGATAAAACGGGTACGGTTTGGACAGATCGACGCTTTGATCCTCAGACAGGATCAACTTCTCAAAACTTGTGGTTTGGGGCGTCCAATTGCCCATCAAACGATGCGCAAGCTCGGCCTCGGGGATGTCCGTGGCTTGGCTCAGCGCGCGGGTCATCAGTTTTTGGCTGACACCGATGCGCATGCCGCCGGTGATCAACTTGTTGAAAATAAACCGTTCCTGTGCAGGCAGCGCGTTCCATGCGCCCAGGACCAGTTGCTTTTTGGCCATTGGCTCCATTGCGGAAAGCGCCGCGACATCCTCGATCCATTCGGTCAGGGAGCGGTCAGAGGTATCCGTCGCGGCGGGCAGGACAAGGGCGATGGTTTCGCTCAGATCGCCCACGATGGGATAGCAGTCTTCAAACAACCAAAGCGGGATGCCGGCCTGCTCTGCCGCCCATTCACGCAGCAAGGTTGTCGTCACGCCGCGTTTCGGGCGCCGCCCAGACAGGAGCGCAATGGTCCACAGCTTGTCCGTGTCAGAGGCCGCGCGGAAATACTCGGCCAATGCGGCTGTTTTCAAAGACGTCTTGGTCGTCTGATCCAAGGCGGAAAAGAGCGCTGCAAACTGCTTCATGACGCGGCCTCTGCCGGTTGATCAAGGCTTTCGCCTTCAAACTCCGTCTCGACGATGCCCGCGTCATAGCCTTGATCTTGCAGCCATTTGCAGAAGGTTTGCGTATAGCCATGGGTAACGAAAACACGCTCCGCCCCGGTGGCTTTGATGGCGGTGTTCAGCTCTTCCCAATCCGCGTGATCAGACATGATGAAGCCACGATCAGCAGCCCGCCTGCGCCGCACGCCCCTGAGTGCCATCCAGCCAGAGGCAAACGCGGTAGAGGGGCTGCGCGCGCCGGTGCCAAACCGTTTCATCCACGTGCCATTCATTGCCGAAGGGGTCGCCAGAACCAGTGCGCCGGGGGTCGTTTTGACGTCCAGATCGGGCGTGACCCGGATCGTGTCTGGTAGGGGCAGCCCTTGGGTGCGCAAGATCTCATTGGTGTTCTCAATCGCGCCATGGGTCAGGATCGGCCCGATAGATGGATCGACATTGGCGAGGATTCTCTGTGCTTTTCCAAGCGCGTAGGCCCCTAGAACCGAGGCGCGACCTGCCGCCTTGTTGCCCCGCCACCAGTCGTTGATCTGGGCTATTACATCGGTCTGTTTTTGCCATTTGAACACCGGCAGCCCGAAGGTGCATTCGGTGATGAAGCTGTGGCAAGGCACGGGTTCGAAACTTTCCGAAAACCCGTCATCGGTGGTTTTGTAGTCGCCCGAGACGACCCAAACCTCGCCCCCAACCTCGACGCGGATTTGCGCGGATCCCGGCACGTGGCCTGCCGGATGGAACGACACTTTCGCGTCGCCAATCAGTGTTTCTTCCCCAAAATCAGTGGTTTGCAGGCGGATATCTCCCAGCCTGTGGCGCATCACAGGGGCTGCGGTTTTGGTGGCAAGGTAGCTGTCATGGCCCGGCCGCGCGTGATCGGCGTGCCCATGAGTGATCAGCGCCCGCGCAACCGGTCGCCACGGATCGATGTAGAACGCTCCGGCCAGGCAAAAGATGCCTTCTTTGCGAAATTCCAAAACCATTTTTCTAACCTAGCATGCCATGACCGCGCGGCGAGCGGCATTTGTTGTCAAAGCCCAGACACCGCTTTTCTTCCCGGCAATTGGTTTCTAAGCTGTTGCCGGAACACTATGGGAGACTGACATGAATTTGCGCGACCGGATGTTGGCAGGCGAACGCCTTGTGGGGACATTCTTGAAAACACCGTCGATAGAGCTGATCGAAGTTCTCTCCAAATCGGGGTTGGATTTCATCTGCCTCGATGCGGAGCACGCGCCGTTTGACCGCGCGCGGCTTGACGGATGCCTTGCAATCGGGCGCGCATTGGATTTCCCGCTGCTGGTGCGGGTGCCCTCTGGAAGCCCTGACGATCTGCTCAAAGTCCTTGATGGCGGGGCGGTCGGCGTCGTGGTGCCACATGTCTACTCTGCGGAGAAGGCTGAAGAAATTTCCAGGTCTTCCCGTTTCGGTCGGGGCGGGCGCGGGTATGCAGGCTCCACCCGTTGGGCGGGATATGCGACCCGTCCGATGAAAGACATTCTGGATCAAAGCAAGTCTGAGACGATTGTCATTGCTCAGATTGAAGAGCCCGAAGGCGTTGAGGCCATTGAAGCCATTGCAGGCACGGACGGGATTGATGGTGTTTTCATCGGACCTGCTGATCTGAGCGTGGCCTACGGCAAGACCGATATCGATTCTGACGAATTGAAGCAGGCGATGAAGACCGTGGGCGACGCTGCGCGGGCGCATAATGTGGCGATGATCACTTGGGTGCCCAACGCCGCCAAAGCCGCGGAGTGGGAGGAATATGGGTTTACCACACTGGTTGTCGGATCAGAGCATGCCTGGATGTTGCAATCGGCGAAAGCCGCGGTGGCAGATCTAAAGTCCTGACCCATGATCTAGGTGCATAGCGGGTTTCAATCTTTGGGTGATGTCAACGGCTTAGCCCAGGCCTATCTCTTGTTCAGACGCAAAACAGACCATTTGCAAAGGACGAGACGATGGAAAGCAATGAAATCCAATATTCAAGCCTGAGTTTGAAATCGAGAGCTCAGATCGAAAGAAACGCAGCGGTCCTGCGGGCGCATCATCTGCGCCTCATGGCGGTGTCTGCACGTAAAACAGTCGTTAACACTCTGCGCGCCTACCTGCCACATGCGCAGAAGACTGCATAAAAAACACATTTCGCCGTCTAATTTACCGTTTTTTGAAAAACTTCGGTAATTTTCATTTTTTGGCCATCCATATTCGCATAGGTTCCGCTCAGGGACGCGTAATTGATGGATGGTGAGACGTGATGAAATTTTTTACGGCACTTGCAATGGGTACCTTGCTTGTTGTTTTGGCTGCTTGTTCGAGTGGGCGCCGGGGCGATGATATCGGGCAGACAACCGCTGTCGTTGTTCCTGCTGAAATTGGGCGCCAGGCGGCAAAATGGAATGTGGTCGGTGTGCGGGTCATCGTGCCGGCAGAGCTGGACGTGAGCGAAGCGAATTCATACTACCCGCGCGGCGATATCGTTTGGCGCGATGATCCGCCCGGTGACCGGCGTGCACAGGTGGCCAAGGTGATGTTTGACGGGATCAGTGAGGGTCTCAAGCATCTGAGGGGACCGCAGGCTGTCGATTTCGAAATCGTCGTTCAGCGGTTCCACTCCTTGTCAGAGAAGACACGGGCCTCCGTTGGTGGTGTTCATAATATGCGCTTCACTTTGGCTGTGATCGACCGGGCAACGGGGACACGGATTGTGAAACCGATACAGTTTGAGCCTGACTTGAATGCCTATGGCGGTGCGCAAGCAACAGCAGCCGAGCGGCGTGGCGATACGCAAAAAGTGCGGATCAAGCGCCATCTTGGCAATGTGATGCGGTTGGAATTCCCGGGAAATCTGCCTCCAAATCAGCGCCTCCGCGGCGTTGTTGCCGGGGCAACAGGCCCAGCGAAAACAGCCGTTATTGCCGGGCGCATCTGAAGCCACTTTCAGAGCCTGAAGAAACATACTATAGGGCGTGGATGACCTCCACGCCCTATCCAATTGTTCGCCTGAAACCGAAATCGAACCCACAAGTGCTGCGCCACGGCGCGCCTTGGGTCTATGCCGATGAGATCGTCACGGATCGGCGCACCAAAGGGTTGCAACCGGGAACTCTGGCGGTTTTGCAGGATGCGGCGCGCGAAGAAATTGCGCTGGCCACGATCAATGGCAACTCCAAAATTATGGTCCGTCTGCTCGACCGGGACGTCACAGCTTTCATCGATCAAAGCTGGTTTGAGGCCAAGATCACGCGGGCTTTACAGCTTCGCGACCGTCTTTTCGATGCGCCCTTCTACCGCCTGATCCACGCAGAGGCTGACGGGCTTCCGGGCGTGGTCATCGACCGGTTTGGTGACGTTGCCGTTGTTCAACCCAATGCTGCTTGGGCGGAGGTTCGTCTGGACATGTTGGTCGACGCGCTCACCAAGGTCACTGGCGTCACGATCGTTGTCAAAAATTCTAGCGGGCGGTCGCGGCAATTGGAAGGTCTCGACGATGTCTCCGGTGTGATCCGCGGCAGCCTTGATGGACCGCTTCACGTGCCGATGAACGGTGCCACTTATATTGCAGATCTGCTGGAAGGGCAGAAAACAGGCTTGTTCTACGACCAGCGTCCAAACCATGCCTTTGCGGCAGCGTTGGCGCAAGGGTCTGATATCTTGGATGTTTTCTCCCATGTCGGAGGTTTTTCCCTTGCTGCTTTGGCGGCTGGGGCGACCTCTGCGCTGGCGGTCGATGGCTCTGACCCGGCGCTGGAACTAGCAATGCAAGGCGCAGAGGCAAGCGGTGTTGCGGACCGTTTTTCAGTCCAAAAAGGCGATGCGTTCAAAGTCATGGAAAGCTTGCATCAAGAAGGCCGCGCGTTCGATCTGGTGGTCGCGGATCCGCCCGCTTTTGCGCCAAACAAACAAGCGCTGCAGAACGGGCTGACGGCCTATTCGCGGGTTGCGATGATGGCCGCAAATCTGGTGAAGCCGGAGGGCTATCTGGTCTTGTGTTCGTGCTCCCATGCGGCGGATTTGACGAAGTTCAGGCAGGCCTCGCTGCGGGGGATCGGTCAGGCAGGGCGCGCCGCGCAATTGGTCCATAACGGTGCTGCGGGGCCTGATCATCCGACCCATCCCTATCTCGCGGAAAGCAGCTACCTCAAGGCGCTGTTCTTCCGGCTTGACTGATGCGGCTATTGCTCGACGCTTGCGTTCTGTTTCCAACGGTCCAGCGCGAGATTTTGCTGAGTGTCGCAAAAACAGGGGCTTACACGCCGCTTTGGTCTGAACGCCTGTTGGAAGAATGGGCCCGCGCCGCGCGCAAGCTTGGCCCCACCGGAGAGATGCAGGCCCGCGCTGAAATTGCCCTGCTTAAGGCTGCGTGGCCGGGTGCCGGTGTTACCCCGCGCGAGGGCGATATGGCGCGTCTCTGGTTGCCCGATAGCGGCGATATCCATGTGCTGGCCGCCGCGATTGCGGGCTCCGCTGACAAGATCGTCACAGTGAACGCCAAGGATTTCCCACGTCATATTCTGGCAGAGGAAGGTCTGGACAGGATCGTCCCGGATGAGCTGCTTTACGGCTGCTGGCTGGACACACCGGACGCCGTTGAAGCCGCCGTAAACGACGTGCACAAAACCGCTTGTGATATGGCTGGGGAGGCGATTGCGTTGCGCGCGCTTCTCAAACGCGCCCGGCTGCCAAAGCTCGGAAAAGCGCTGGGCTAGGTCTGCGAGCGCGGCCCAGCGACCCCCCATTTGGCTTCATTGGCCTCAATCGCGGCGATCCGGTCTTCAGGGGTTGGATGGCTTCTGAGCCATTTTGCAGGCTTCTCACCATAAGAAGCGGTTAGGCCTTCCAGCTTTTGGAAGAGAGATTTTTGGGGTTCGGTAGATATTTCAGTTCGAATAAGTAATGCTGAAGCGTATGCATCAGCCTCATATTCATTTATCTGCGACAATCGGTTCCTGTAAGCGCCCGCAAGAAAACTGGCGATCCAAGGTCCTATAAATGGGATTAGCCTGCCGAGTAAGACCCGTAATATCCATAACACGGAAGCGCTCGCCGTGACGTCAGCAAGCCTGTTTTTCGAATGCCCCATCGCAACATGTCCTAACTCGTGGGCAATAACGCTGGCTAATTCTTCAGCTGAAACGTCACCGTTGTGGTATTTATTAATAAACCCTCGTGTTAGAAAGATGCCCCCATCGGCCGTCGCAAGTCCATTGATTGCTTCAACTTCAAAAATTCGCACCCTGATATTCGAAATCCCCGCAGTCTTAGCCATTTTTCGTACGAGTACTTCTAGTCGAAAGTCATCCAACGCTGTCGAGTTTTCGGAGAGTCGTCGAAGCAAATGCCAACTTGACAGCTTGAAGTTGACATAAGCGATAAGTGCGAGCAGCAGCAGCGGAGCGAATTTTAACATGGTGAATCATATGGAGTTGCGGGGTTAAAGAAGCAAATAATTTCGCCCTCAACGGCTGAGAATTTTCATTCCCTGCTCAATCCCGTTCAGCGTCATCGGCACCATGCGGTCTTGGCCAAAGATCTGCTGGATCATGGAGATTGACTGGGTGTAGCGCCAATAGCGTTCCTCCAGCGGGTTAATCCACATGTGGTTTGGCCATTGATCGCGCGCGCGTTCCAGCCAGACCTGTCCGGCCTCGGTATTGTAATGCTCGTTTGCGCCGCCGGGATAGGCGACCTCATAAGGGCTCATCGACGCATCGCCCACGAAAATGCATTTATAATCAGAGCCATAGGTGCGCAGGATGTCCCAAGTTGGGGTTTGATCGTTCCAGCGCCGCACGTTGTCTTTCCAGACGCCTTCATAAAGACAGTTGTGGAAGTAGAAATGCTCAAGATGTTTGAATTCTGTCCTGGCGGCGGAGAACAGCTCCTCCACGACTTTGATATGCGGATCCATGGAACCGCCAACATCCAGAAACAAAAGAACTTTTACCGCGTTGCGCCGTTCTGGCCGGGTTTTGACATCAAGGTATCCGTTCTCCGCGGTGGCGCGGATCGTGCCGTTCAGGTCAAGCTCTTCAGTGGCCCCGTCGCGCGCCCAACGCCGCAGGCGCTTCAAGGCGACCTTGATATTACGCGTGCCCAACTCGACCGAGCCGTCAAGGTTGCGAAACTCACGCTTGTCCCACACTTTTACCGCCCGTTGATGGCGGCTTTCAGCCTGACCGATGCGCACGCCTTCCGGGTTGTAACCATAGGCCCCGAACGGGGAGGTTCCCGCCGTCCCGATCCATTTGCTGCCGCCTTGGTGGCGCTTCTTTTGTTCTTCCAGCCGCTTTTTCAGCGTCTCCATCAGTTTGGCGAACCCGCCTAATGCTTCGATCTCGGCCTTTTCTGCGTCGCTCAGCGTTTTTTCAGCGAGCTTTTCCAGCCAGTCTTGTGGCAGGTCCAACCGCTCCAGCATTTCGGTGGTATCTATTGCGTCCAGGCCATCGAATGTGGCCGCAAAGGCTTGGTCGAACCGGTCGATGTGACGCTCGTCTTTAACCATGATGGTGCGGGCGAGATAGTAGAAACCGTCAATGTCATAGGTGACCAAACCCGCCTTCATCCCCTCCAGAAAGGCCAGATATTCCCGCAAGGACACGGGAAC
>CAYGQQ010000008.1:0-53822 GCA_964352105.1 uncultured Rhodobacterales bacterium
ATATTGAACTCATCGCGGCCGATCCCAGTGCCCAGCGCCATCACCAGGTTGCCGATCTCTTGAGAGCCCAGCATCCGGTCAAAGCGCGCGCGTTCCACGTTCAAAATCTTACCACGCAGAGGCAGCACGGCTTGCGTGCGCCGATCACGCCCTGTTTGTGCAGAGCCCCCGGCGCTGTCGCCCTCCACAAGGAAGACTTCGGTTTTTGAGGGGTCTTTTTCGGAACAGTCTTTCAGTTTACCCGCCAGGAAATTCACGTCCAAAGCGGTTTTTCGACGTGTCAGCTCACGCGCTTTGCGGGCCGCTTCGCGGGCATGTGCAGCCTCAATGATCTTCGTGACGATTATGCGAGCTTCGTTTGGGTTTTCCTCAAACCATTCCGCCAGCTTTTCGTTCATCAAGCCTTCGACGGCGGGGCGTACCTCAGACGACACAAGCTTGTCCTTGGTCTGGGAGGAGAATTTCGGATCCGGGACTTTCACGCTCAGCACGCAGGTTAACCCTTCGCGCGCGTCATCGCCTGTGAAACTAACCTTTTCCTTCTTCGCGATCCCGCTGGCTTGCGCGTAGTTGTTGATCGTTCGTGTCAACGCACCCCGAAAGCCCGCCATATGTGTCCCACCGTCGCGCTGCGGGATATTGTTGGTAAATGGCAGAACCGTTTCATGGTAGCTATCATTCCACCACATCGCGACTTCGACCCCGATGTCATCTTTTTCGCCTTGAACGTAGATCGGCTCCAGCATCATCGCGGTTTTAGAGCGGTCAATATATTTGACGAATTCCTTAACGCCGCCTTCGTAGAAAAGTTCCGTGCGCAGCGCTTCGGCGGGCCGCTCGTCCTCAAGGATAATCCGCACACCGGAGTTCAGAAACGCCAGTTCGCGCAGGCGCTTTTCAAGTGTTTCGAACACAAACTCACGGTTGGAAAATGTCTCCAGCGATGCAAGGAACCGCACTTCGGTCCCCGTCTGGTCTGCATCACCGACCACTTCGAGATGTTTCGTCGTAAACCCGCCTTCGAACCGGGCGACATGCTCTTTCCCATCGCGCCAGATCCGCAACTCCAGCCAATCTGAAAGCGCGTTCACGACCGAGACGCCAACCCCGTGCAAACCACCCGAGACCTTGTAGGAATTGCTGTCAAATTTCCCGCCAGCATGCAACTGCGTCATGATAACTTCGGCCGCCGAGACGCCTTCTTCCTCGTGGATACCAACCGGAATGCCCCGGCCATTGTCTGAGACTGAGACCGAGCCGTCAGCATGGATCTTAACGTTAACCGCGTCAGCGTGACCGGCCAAAGCCTCGTCAATCCCGTTGTCGACAACCTCATAAACCATGTGGTGCAGACCAGAGCCGTCATCCGTGTCCCCGATATACATGCCGGGACGCTTTCTAACTGCTTCTAAGCCTTTGAGAACCTTGATGGAATTAGCGCCATATTCTTCGGGTGTCGCGTTGTCGTCGGACATATCGTGCCTTCTTCTAATTTTACGCAAAATATACTGGTTTTCGGCAGGATTGTCACGCAAATGACGCAATATATTGTGGTTTAAGGGAGTGCATAAGGATCGTTTAAAATTGTCAGTGAAACAATGGTGAAAACTGGCAAACTTAAAGGTCTCGAAACGCTTTGAACCTAGCCTCTGGGGAACTTGTTCAAGTGTCGGAGTGTCCCACCGTGAAGGCCTATAGTTCCCCCCATTTTTCTGATCGACGGGCCCAAAAAGTGACCGTTGTTCCCGACAATATTCTGTCGCGATCTTTCAAAGGCCTCGAAGACGATCCAATGCTGGATGGCTTGTTTGAAACCGTGGCCTACCTTGTCGACTTCACCTACCAGCAGGAACTTTGGGATATATCACACAAACTGGAAGGGATCCTTGATGCCATTTTGATGCAGAAAGATCGGCAAGACCGTGGGGTCTATTTGTTCCGGTCAAAACGCAGCACGGCGATCTCCAATCTGGACAGCGACAGGTTCGAAGAACTCAGGAAAGAGATTGTGAAGAGGACTGTTCAATCGGTCCTCTAGCTAAGCGCGATAACAACGCCCACGAGGACCAGCAAGACCCCCGCTGTCAGGTTCATTCTGCGCAGCGCGGATTGTGACCTGAGAAGACCCCGTACGCGGTCCACAGACAGCGCCAGGGCAAGGTTACCTGCCAATGGTACGATGAAGCTCAGGAAACAGATCGCCACAATGTCCCATTTGGTGACCTGCGTCAGGTCAAAAAACCCCGGCAACACCCCCATGTAAAACAGGATCGCTTTGGGGTTGCCTAGGATTACGGCGAGGCCTGCCAGGAACCCGGCCAGCATGCCCGGTTTGGTGAGACGCGAATCCGAGCCCAAGGATTTGTCGGCGTTGCGTATCAAAGCGATGCCCATCGCGACAAACATGATAACGGCGACCCAACGCAACACTTCCATGAACCAAGCGAACTCTGAAACCAGCCAAGTGACCCCCAGAATCGCCAAGAGTGGCCAACAAACGTCGCCGACGACTACGCCCAAGGCCAGCGGCCAGGCGGAATTGAAGCCCCCCGACAATGCCCGCGCAAGGAGGGCCACCCAGACCGGCCCCGGCGTCAGAAACAAGACCAGCAAAGCGCCAGCATAGAGAAGCAGTTCAAAAGGGGTTACAGTCATGTGTTGCCAGTAATTTAGGGACGCGTTGGCTCGTCATAGACTTGCCACGCTTGAACTTCCACCAGCCTCTGTCACTTCCAGAAACTGGGCTTTTGACTCAAGATTTTCAAACAGTTCTGGTCCTGTCCCTGTCATCCATGCTTGCGCCTTAAGCGCAAGGATCTCTTGATAGAGCGCCTTGCGGCGGTCAGCATCCAGATGTGCGGCAACCTCGTCCAGCAAAAGCATCGGCGGCGCGCCGAAATCTTCGGCCAATGCGCGGGCATTCGCGAGGATGAGCGACAATAGCAACGCCTTTTGCTCCCCCGTTGAGCACAGCTTCGCCGGGACCCCTTTTTCTGAGTAAATAGCTTGTAAATCAATGCGGTGCGGACCGACCAGCGTTCGACCAGCGCGCATATCCAACGGCCTGGAAGCTTCGAATGCAGCCGCCAGACCTTCCCGATCTGCGATAAACGGTGTGTCATCGGGGCCGTCGATTGACAGGTCCGCGCGCGGAAAGGCAGTCTGTGCATTGTCCATCGCGGTCTGCAGCCGTCCTAATGCTTTCGCGCGGTTGGCGATGATTTCCGCGCCAGTTTCAGACATTCTGGCCTCCAGCGCCGTGTACCACATCGCATCGCGGACCATGTCCTTCAGCAGCCGGTTGCGTTCCCGCATCGCTTTCTCATACGCAACGGACGCATCCGCGTGGGATGGTTCAAAAGACAAAGTGACCCGGTCCAGAAAACTCCGCCGCCCTTCGGCCCCTTCCAGCCAGAGGCGGTCCATCGCAGGGATCAGCCAAACAATACGCGCCATTTGCCCAAGCGCTGTTTGCGGCACCGTCTTGCTGTTGAGGCTGACGGAACGGCTCATGCCCGCCTCTGCGCGGGTTTCTATTTCATGGGGTTGGCCAAGACTGTGCAAAACGCTGGATACTTTCCAGCCAAGATTTTCTGGTTTGCGCGCAATCTCGTCCAGTTTGGCACGACGAAGCCCGCGACCCGGAGACAGCAAAGAAACAGCTTCCAGGATATTGGTTTTGCCTGCGCCGTTCGGGCCGAAAATGGCGATTGGCCGTGCATCAACGTCAATGATCGCGCGCTTGTGCGACCTGAAATGAGACAGCTCCAAATGGGTCAGATAGAGGCCAGACATGCCTGACCTTTCCCGGTCCTAGGCGGCTTTGCAAGCAGCCTTGATCAAACGCGCATCGGCATGACGACATAGACCGCCGACAAATCATTACCTTCGCGCATCAATGTAGGATCACCTGCTGAATTGAACAGGAACACGGCGTTCTCGCGGTCCACTTGTCCGGCAATTTCCAGTAAGTATTTGGCGTTAAAACCGATTTCCAGCCGCTCGTCGCCGTAGGCCACGGCCAGTTCTTCCTCGGCTGCACCGCTATCGGGTGCGTTGACGGACAGAATCAAGCGGTCCTCGTCCAATGCCAGTTTCACCGCACGGGAGCGTTCTGACGACACGGTCGCGACACGGTCTACGGCTTTGGCGAACTCCGCCGCGTCGACCTCAAGCCTGCGCGTGTTTCCTTGCGGGATAACGCGGGTGTAGTCGGGGAATGTGCCGTCGATAACCTTGGAGGTCAGCGTGATTTCGGGCGTTGCGAAGCGAATTTTGGTCTCGGACACGGAAACGGCGATTTGCAACTCGTCATCATCAAGAAGTTTGCGAAGCTCTGCCACGGTTTTGCGCGGGACAATCACGCCGGGCATGTCAGAGGCATCTGCCGGCAAATCCGCATCAATGCGTGCAAGGCGGTGGCCATCGGTTGCGACGCAGCGCAACACCTGCCCGCCGTCGCCATCCGCGATATGCATATAGACACCGTTCAGATAATACCGTGTCTCTTCTGTCGATATCGCAAATTTCGACTTGTCGAAAAGACGTCGCAGGACCGGCGCGGGGGCAGAGAAATTCGACTGATATTCAGAGGAGGCCATGACCGGGAAGTCTTCCTTCGGCAGCGTCGCCAGCGAGAAGTTTGAACGCCCCGCTTCAACCGTTAGTCGCCCAGTGGAGCCGTCATCGGTCAGCGTGACCAAGGCCCCATCGGGCAATTTGCGAACGATCTCGTGCAGGGTCGTCGCCGAAACGGTTGTGGCACCGGGGCGTTCCACTTGCGCGGCGGCCTTGTCGACCACCTCGATATCCAAATCCGTAGCCCGAAAGCTGGCCGTGCTTCCTTCGGCTTCGATCAGAACATTTGCCAGAATGGGGATCGT
Organism: uncultured Rhodobacterales bacterium; assembly: GCA_964352105.1. Classification (GTDB taxonomy): domain Bacteria; phylum Pseudomonadota; class Alphaproteobacteria; order Rhodobacterales; family Rhodobacteraceae; genus Litoreibacter. Next base: position 4,884 of record CAYGQQ010000008.1, read on the forward strand.
ATTGCGACGCTCGACCACCGATTGGGCTTGACCAACGGCTTTCAACAGGACGGCGCGCTCTACACTGATTTTCATGATCTGACCCCTCTCAGACGCGTGGACGGAGAGGGTACCCTCTCCGCCCGGTAATGCAAACATTTAGCTGAATGTCCGACGTTCTTGCCGGAGCGTCAAGGCCTTACGCCTCTAGCATACGCCGCAAAAGTTCGGCGTCTTCGGCAACCTGACTGTCTTGTGCCTTGAGCTCTTCGATTTTTCGTACGGCGTGGATCACCGTTGTGTGGTCGCGCCCACCAAAACGCTTGCCAATCTCCGGATATGAGCGTGAGGTCAGGTGCTTTGCCAGCCACATCGCCATCTGGCGGGGCCGCGCGATGTTGCGGCTGCGTTTCGGTGACAGAAGGTCTGACATGCGCACGTTGTAGTAGTCGCAGGTCTTGCGCATGATTTCATCCATTGTGACCTTGCGGTCGGAGGCGCGCAGAATATCGGCAAGGCTTTCTTGCGCCATATCCAGTGTAATCTCACGGCCCACAAGTGATGCAAACGCAAAGAGCCGCGTCAGCGCACCTTCAAGCACGCGCACATTGTTGGAGATACGCTGCGCGAGGAATTCCAGAACACCTGTGGAGATCTGAAGCTCAGGATATTGCAGCCGGTAATGGTCGACTTTCTGTTGCAAAATGCCTAGGCGCAATTCGTAATCGGTCGGATGCAAATCAACCACCAGACCCCATTGCAGGCGGGAACGGATACGTTCCTCAAGCCCGTCAATTTCTCCGGGTGCGCGATCAGCTGAAATGATGATTTGCTTGTTCTGATCGACCAAAGCGTTGAAAGTGTGGAAGAATTCGTCTTGCGTGCTGTCTTTTCCCGCGATGAATTGTACATCATCCACCATCAACACGTCGACAGAGCGGAACAGTTCCTTGAAATCCATCATCTGACGATCCCGCAGCGCTTGGATGAAACGGTACATGAATTGCTCAGCGGACAGGTAAACGACGCGAAGTTCCGGGCTACGCTCTTTCAGCTCCCAGGCGATGGCATGCATCAGGTGCGTTTTACCAAGCCCAACGCCGCCATAGAGAAACAGCGGATTGAATGTAACCGGGCCACCATCCGCCACACGGCGAGAGGCAGCATGGGCCAATTCGTTTGGTTTTCCGACGACGAAACGGTCAAATGTGAAGCGCTTATCCAATGGCGCGCCAGTAAGAATATCTTCAAATTTGGCGGCGGGCTTGGCAGCAGGTTTTACAGGGGCTGCCGCTGCTTTTGCAGCTGAAACCGGGGCTTTCGCCTTCTTACCCACCGAGAAGATGAGCCGGTCCGCTTTCGTACCAAATTTTGAGATTTCGCGCAGGATTTCGTCGCCAAAATTCCGGGAGACCCAGTCGCCCTGAAATTTAGTCTTAACCAGAAAGCGAGCCACACCATCCTCAAACGCCTCGAATTCCAGCGGCTCAATCCAATTTACAAAATTGCTTTTCCCCAATGTATCCCGTAACGCGTCGCAAACCTGTCCCCAAACATCATTCGTCATTTCTTACCCGTTTTCTTCAATTCAAGATTGCGACCAGGGCAATCCGCGGGCCTTCCAACCGTTAAGACCCCCCCGTTTCTTCTGCGAATCCAAATCACCCTCAAAGCCTTCGGCCACATTCACACAGAGAATGGATCGGCCTTCCAACTGGAATTCCTCCATCACTGCTTCTGCGGCGCTTTGAGACCGAACCCCGGATCGGCAAAGAAAGAACAGGCGTGACGGGTTGATCCCCTCTATCGCTTCTTTCACTGCTTCAACGAAACGCGGATTTACGGACATATCTGGATATTCGGCCCAACTGATACAGTGTACCTGTTGGTCCAAAGACGACAGATCCGGTTTCCCGACAAAGCTCCATTCGGGCTTTGTTCTGACGTCTATGAGCACAGCGTCTGAATTCAAACTCAGATAGTCCCACGTTTCAGCTGGCAGCAGCATTTCAACGCGCGGACTGACGCCCGTGCTCATTCCAAATGTCCCCCGTGACAAAGTGAATCGCTCATTGAACTTATCGACAGTCGGGCGCTTGTCGCAACTGATCTTCGCGCTTGACTCAAACTAAGTTCAAAACCGAATCTCGCGATGCTTCGAAGATCGTCCGGTAAGTGCTTGAACACAAAAAAAACGCGCCAGAACCGGCGCGTTTTTCATCAAGTCATGTAAGGGCGATTAAGCGCCGAGGGCCTTCACGCGAGACGACAGGCGCGACATTTTCCGTGACGCTGTGTTCTTGTGAACAACGCCTTTTGTTACACCGCGCATCAACTCAGGTTGCGCCGTTTTCAACGCATCCTTTGCAGCGGACTGATCGCCGGAAGCGATTGCTTCCTCGACTTTGCGCAAGAAGGTCCGGATGCGCGAACGACGCGCTTTGTTGATTTCGAAGCGACGCTCATTCTGGCGTGCGCGTTTCTTAGACTGTGGCGAGTTAGCCATACGTAATTACCCCGACGGTTCGGTGTTTAAATCTCAGATGGCGCTTCTAGGCGCGAGTCGCGACCAAGTCAACTGGGTAAAGCCGCTATTTATCGCGGAATTGCGGCTCTCTCTTTTCTATGAAGGCGGACATGCCTTCAGATTGATCTTCTGTCGCAAATAAAGAGTTGAAAACCCGCCGTTCAAATAAGAGGCCTTCGCGCAACGACGTCTCATAGCTGCGGTCCACGGTTTCTTTGGCTGCCATGGTGGCCAGTGCCGATTTTTCAGCGATTTTCGACGCGGCCGCCAGCGCTTCCGTCAGCAATTTCTTGGCAGGGACAACGCGGCTGACCAGGCCACTGCGCTCTGCCTCCTCGGCATCCATGAAGCGGCCCGTCAAATGCATGTCCATCGCCTTGGATTTTCCGACAAATCTTGTGAGCCGTTGGGTGCCACCGAGGCCGGCAATAACGCCCAGATTAATTTCCGGCTGGCCAAACTTTGCGGTGTCTGCGGCGATAATGAAGTCACACATCATTGCCAATTCGCACCCGCCGCCCAGCGCATAACCTGCAACCGCTGCAATGATCGGCTTTCTGGCTGCTTCGAGCTTATCCGTCTCTTTGACGAACATGTTTTCGCCAAAAACGTCGATAAATCCTTTGTCTTTCATTTCCGTGATATCTGCCCCAGCAGCGAATGCCTTTTCAGACCCGGTAATGACCATGCAACGCACTTTGTCGTTTGCATCTGCGTCCTGAACGGCGGTGCTGAGTTCCGTCAGAAGTTTCGAGTTTAAGGCATTCAAAGCATCGGGCCGGTTCAGCTTGATAAGCGCGACGTGGTCTTCGATCTCAACAATGATGGTTTCAAACGCCATTTTTTGGGCCCCTTGGATTGGATCACGACGTTTAGAGTTATCATGTCAAAGCCGGTGATCAATTCATCTTTGACAAGACGGGCAGTAGAAAGAGGATCGCCCAGACTGAACAATTCGGTTTATTTCGCCTTTGCAGCCTTCCTTTTGGCAGGGCTCGCCTTCCCGGTCGTAGACAGAAAACGCATGCTGGAAATATCCCAGATCGCCGTTTGTTTGTCTGTGATCTCGCAAAGATGATCCGCCCGCGTCAATTGCCTCCGTCAGGACCTGACGGATGATGGGTACAAGGCTATAGGCACGCGCCTTGCTGAGATCGCTCGCCTTTCGTTTGGGCGAGATACCGGTGCGATGCAGGACCTCGCAAACGTAAATATTGCCCAAACCCGCCACGATCCGTTGATCGAGAAGCGCTGATTTTATTGGCGTTTTTCGGCGTTTTAGCTGCGCGGCCAGGTATGTTTCGTCAAAGGTATTGCCAAGCGGCTCAGGGCCAATTTTCTCGATCAACCAGTGTTTTTCCAAGCTGTCTGTCGGTGCCAGATCCATCGCGCCGAACCGCCTCGCATCGTTGAACGCGATCCGCGCAGGCGCATCAGTATACAGGACTACATGATCGTGCTTTTCCGCCAAAGGCGGGTTGAGATGAAATTCAGCGGCATTTTTCTGGTCGATCAGCATGCGCCCCGACATTCCCAGATGTATGATCAGCGTCTCGCCCGTGGAGAGGTCCGCGAGGATGTATTTTGACCGCCGCCGCAGCGATATAACCCGCGCGTCTTCCAGTCTTTGGGCCATATTTTCTGGGAATGGCCATCGCAAATCGGGGCGATTCACCTCTGCACGTAGAATCACATGGCCTTCCAGTGCAGGCTGCAATCCTCGCTTAACTGTTTCGACTTCGGGGAGTTCGGGCACGAAAACTCTCTTTGTTTGCAAAGGGTCGCATTGTCACTGCGCAGACTGAGCCTATAAGAAGGGTCAGACGCAAAGGACTGCAAGACCCAATGACTGATAACAGCGACAATACCACCCATTTTGGCTACCGTGATGTCCCCGAGGACGAGAAGGCCGGCATGGTGCATGGCGTCTTCTCAAACGTGGCGTCCAAATATGACGTGATGAACGACGTTATGTCGGCGGGCATTCACCGTGTGTGGAAAGACGCGATGATGGATTGGCTGGCACCGCGGCAAGGGCAGCGCTTGCTGGATGTCGCCGGTGGAACGGGGGACATCGCCTTTCGGTTCCTCAAACGCGCGGGCCGTGCCGAGGCCGTGGTTCTGGACATGACCGAGCCGATGTTAATCGAGGGCCGAAAGCGCGCCGAGGCCGAAGCACTGTCAGACAGGCTCGATTGGACCGTTGGCGACGCGATGGCCCTGCCTTTTGAAGACAACAGCTTCGATGTCTACACGATCAGTTTCGGCATCCGGAATGTCACACGCATTCCTGATGCTTTGTCAGAGGCGTATCGCGTTTTGCGCCCCGGTGGCCGTCTGATGGTCTTGGAGTTTTCGCAACTGCCCAATGAGCTGATGCAGAAAGCCTATGACGTGTATTCCTTCAACGTCATTCCACGGATGGGGAAACTGATCGCGAATGACAGTGAAAGCTATCAATACCTCGTTGAATCGATCCGCAAGTTTCCAAACCAGGACGCGTTTGCCGGGATGATCCGCAATGCCGGGTTTGAGCAGGTAAACTATCGCAACATGACTTTTGGTGTCGCGGCGCTTCATAGCGGCTGGAAAATCTAGGTGCGCGGCCCGCATAACATTTGGCGGCTAATCCGAACCGGTGCTACGTTTGAACGCACTGGGGCGATGGGTCTGATCCTGGATGCATTTCGCGCGCCCAAACATGTGCGGTTCGTTTTACGCAGCCTTGCGTTTCCGTTTCGCTGGCTTGGCCTAAAAGGCGATCCCTCGATGCCGCCCGCGACCCGCGCGCTGACCGCGTTGGGCCCGGCCTACATCAAGTTCGGCCAAATCCTCTCAACCCGCCCCGATGTCGTCGGTGATGAGTTGGCGATCCAATTGCGGGTTCTGCAAGACAAGTTGCCACCTTTTCCGTTGTCGGAAGCCAAAGCGATGATCGAGGCGGAATTGGACCAGCCGCTGGAAAAGATCTTCTCGGAGTTTTCCAAACCTGTTGCGGCGGCCTCCATCGCCCAGGTCCATCGCGCCAAACTTGCCAAGACCGGTGAAGATGTCGCCGTGAAGGTCCTGCGCCCCGGTATCGAACGCGCGTTTCGCAAGGATATAGATGCTTTTTATTTTGCCGCCAGTTTGATCGAAACTTTGTCTCCCGCCTCACGTCGTCTGCGCCCGTCCGAGGTCGTCAAACATTTCGACGGCGTGGTTCAGGGCGAATTGGATTTGCGCCTGGAAGCCGCGGCCGCCGGGGAATACGGCGCAAATACTGCAGGTGATGAAGGGTTCGTCGTGCCGCGCGCATTTTTCTTCGAATCCGGCCGCCGGGTGATGACATTGGAATGGGCCGAGGGCATTGCGTTTGGCGAGGTCGCAGCCATTGATGCCGCCGGGCATGATCGCAAGGCCATCGGGGAACGCGTCCTGAAGCTTTTTCTCAAACATGCGCTCAATGACGGCTATTTCCACGCCGATATGCATCACGGGAACCTCAAGGTCAGCGCCAGCGGTGACATTATCGCCTATGATTTCGGGATTATGGGGCGGATCGATGGCTATACCCGCCGCGTCTATGCCGAGATCCTGATCGGATTTATTCGAAAGGATTACCGTCGCGTGGCTGAGGTTCACTTCGAGGCAGGCTACGTGCCCCGCGACCGCGACATCGACGAATTCGCGCAAGCGCTCCGCGCAGTCGGGGAACCCATTTTCGGCATGGATGCGACCCAAATTTCGATGGCGCGGTTGCTAAACTATCTGTTTGAGGTCACCGAACGGTTTGGGATGGAGACCCGCACCGAGCTGATTTTGTTGCAAAGGACAATGGTCGTCGTCGAAGGCGTTGCCCGTACGATGCATCCACAGATCAATATCTGGGAAGTCGCGCAACCAGTGGTTGAGGACTATATCAAAGACAATATCGGCCCGCGTGCGCTGATCACCGACCTTGTCAGGACGGCCAGTGTGCTTGGGCGGTTCGGCCCGAAACTGCCCCAGATCGTTGAACGTGTGCTGCGCAGCCAACAAGACGACCCGCCCGTAAAACCATCTGAGCCTCGGACACGTCAGAAAGTGGCCTATGTCGGTTTGGGGTTCGTGATGGCCGCTGCAATGGCGGTGATCGTTCAGATCGTGATCTGACGTTAAGCGGCTTCGCGAAGTCCGGTTACGATTGTCGCGGGCTGAACCAGATCACCGTTAAGGACCACCACAGCGCCAGAGGCTGTCGAGCGCACCTCCGTGACACGGGCGAAATGCTCAGGGGTTGCTGCATTGATCCGCTCACCGTTTGAAAACGCCTCGACCGAAAATGCGTAGGTGCCACTGCCGATAGGTGATCCATCGATTCTGGTGCCACCAGACCAGCGAACTGGATCTGTGCCCAAAGGTATATCAAGACGCTGGACCTCAGCGCCGCTGCTATCGGTCACCACAAGTTGCGCGGTGTCTGCGAAAACCGGCATGCTAGGATATAGCTCAACGGTGTTTCCATCGAACTGAACAGGCCCGGCCACACGCGCGTCCATGCCAACCCATCCAGCCATATCGGCAAGGCCAGACAGCCCCATCTGCTGACCAAGAGAAGTCAATAGATCATTCGTCTTAACCTGCTGTTCGACACCTGAAAATGTCGCAAGTTGCGTCGCAAAATCCTGACTGTCGAGCGGGTTTAGCGGGTCTTGGTTGTTCATTTGTGCGGTCAGCATCACCAGAAACGTCTCGAAATCTGAACTGATCACGGAGGGTTCCGATACCGGAGACGAAGAGGTTGTAGGTTGCGTTAAAGGGTTCGCAGAAACAGAGTTAACGGGCATCGTAAGTGTCCTTTTTAAGGTCAGAGGGCAGGCCTAAACGCGCAGATCCATGCCTTCGCTTTGAAGGGTGATGAGCGTAGTGCCAGGAGCGATAGCGTCACGGTGTTGCACAGTGTTCACGGTGCGACCTTGTTCTGGGCTGGGATGTTCGTCCTGAGTTTGCTGCTCGAATGAAAACGAGGTGTCACTATAGCCAAGGTCTTCAAATGACGCTGAAAGCTCATGGGCATTGCGACGCATCAGGTCCAGCGTTTCAGGCCGCTCAGCGGCGATAACAACTACCATACCTGTGTCTTTCGACGACAAGATAATTCGCACGGACCCAAGCTCTTCGGGGTCAAGACGAATCTCGGTTTGCCCTTGCGCCGTCGCATGCGCCGCGAGCGCGATTTGGGCCGCAATGGGCTGAACGGGCATCTGAGAGACAGTCGCATGCAAGGAGGGCGTCCCGATTGATGCAGACGTCGCCGCGCGTGGAATATCGGCCACCGATGACAGCAGCGGAGCCGTCTCATCAGACTTAAGCCCAGACATTACCTCACCAATAGGATTGGGCATCAATTCATTTTTTGACGTCGCCAGAAGCTGGTTTTTGGGGGCGATGGTCTCGGTCGCAACCGCAACAGCGCTCTTCCGTATCTCGGGCGGTAGCTCGCTTGCCGCTTTGTCCTCTACCCGAGATGTCACGTCTTTCGTGACGGTCTCAGACAAGTTGTGTGCCGCGACCGCGGGCGCTGGCAGGGTAGGTTTTTTGGAGACGTTCTGCTTGCCATCCCTTTCCGAGCCTGCTGTCGGTTTTGTCAGCGTCGACAAGGACGGCTGCCGCTCAACATCGGGCTTTCCAGCATGCGTTCGCTCAGCCGTAGTACCGCCCGAAAGCATGTTTTCAGCTGTCTGCAATACCGTGCGTTCCAGCCCATCTGACTGCATTGCTTTTGCGTCACTTGGACCGTCCGTTTTGGAAGGGTCAGGCCTGCCGATTTCTGTACTCTGCAGCTCATTTACTTGTCCCCTCAAAATCCTTTCTTGGGGTTTCGATACTGTTGCCGCTACAGGATCAGATCCTGTCGTTTTAATGGCAGTGTCGAACCTTTCGTCAATTCCCTTACCAACAGTTTCCAAAACGATTGCTTTCGAAATCTCCGAAGCGTTGGAGCTCTGCTCCATACCGTCGGGCAGCTCAACCATCGGACCCCGGCCAGGTTGGATAGGTTTTTCAACATTCAACGGACTGATTTCCGGCTGTTGGCTTTCGACGTTTCGCGTATTCTCAGAAGCCACCGCGCCTTGCTGCTTCGCTAATGTCACCGCAGCTTTGATTTCACCTTCCTTAGGCCGGAACTTATCGCCAGTTTCGCCTTTAGGCAGTGGGGTTTCATCCATCAGATCCTGCGTGGATTTTAGGCTAGCAGTTTTGGAATTCTGTAGAGTGTCGGCATAGAATGACACTACGGCGGAACGCTCCTTTAACGTCAATTCCGAGACCGGAACCAGATTTTGATTCGGCTGTGCCCCGGGTGGCAGTACTACATTCCATCGCGCCGGGCTTTCGGGAGTTTGCAGAGATTGTTCCGCAACGTCTCCTTCGATGCTCAAAAGCGCCGCGAAATCTTCGCCAGACTCTTTGAGCCCACTTGGCGCAGTCAAGCCATCGGGTTGGTTCAATTCTGCACTTTGCCCTGATTTGGGCATTAGGAGAGGAATTTGCATTTACGTACCTGACTTCTGTCGAGATCCCTTCTCTTCGCACACCACTGGTTACCAGTTCTTTACGATCCTCCCCTTAGGATCATGCGAAATGTCTCAAATTTGAGGAACCTCCTGTGATCACTCCCAGCGTTAGTATCGGACCGGCAAATTCAAGCGCTAAGCCCCAAAGCCTCGATGATGAAAAGCTAAGGGAAGCAGCCCAAAAACTTGAGGCATCGTTTCTGTCCGAGATGTTGAAATCCGCAGGTTTCGGGGAGGCGCGTGAGAGTTTTGGCGGTGGGATCGGGGAAGAGCAGTTCGCCTCCTTCCTGCGCGATAGCCACGCAAGAACGATGGTGGAAACCGGCGGGATCGGACTTGCAGAACATCTTTTTAACGCACTGAAATCACGGAGCAGCTGATGCATGGAATTTCCAAAGACTTGATCGATTTGCTGGATAACGAACGCGAAATCTTACTGTCAGGGGAGCTTGAGAAGCTCGAAGATATTTCGATTTCAAAACAAATGCTTCGCGAAAAGCTGGAGGGAAATATCAATCACCTCACTGAGACCGAACTAAGTAAAATAAAAGACCGTTGTGTCCTAAATGACCGGTTGCTCAAGGCCTCTTTAGATGGGCTGGGCGCGGTTAAAGCTCGGCTAACCGCAATAAGTGACGTCCAAAACCAGCTGACGACCTATGGAGGCAACGGGAAAATCAATCGCGACACAACGAATGCAAATTCGGTTGAGCGGCGCGCATAATACTAAAAGTTTAGGTAACTTAAGGCCTTAGCTTTTCGCATATTAGCATTCTGTTAGGTGTTCCGGTGTCTTTTACCCGAGCGCTTCAATGCCGAAGCGGCGCTGGAACTCGAACAGAACAACCAGCAGTCATCAGAATGAGATCGAGCCAATTTATTGGAATCTTTTTCGGCGCGGAACTGCGTCGTCTGTCGAGGGAACATCATGTCTAGTATTCTTACAAACAACTCCGCAATGGTTGCATTGCAAACTCTTAAAGGGATCAACAACAACCTTGCGAAAACTCAGGTTGAGATTTCAACCGGTAAATCAATCGGATCTGCGAAAGACAATGCGGCGCTTTGGGCAATCTCAAAGGTAATGGAGTCCGACGTCAAAGGGTTCAACGCGATCTCCGAGAGCTTGTCACTTGGCGAATCTTCTGTTGCCGTCGCTCGTAACGCGTCTGAATCCATCACGGATCTTCTGACCGACATCAAATCAAAGATCGTCGCTTCTCAGGAAGAAAACGTCGACCGCGACAAAATTCAGACCGATATTACAGCGCTGTCAGATCAGATTTCTTCGATCGTAAACGCTGCTCAGTTCAACGGACTGAATCTCCTCAAGGTTGAGGCAGGCGACACAGGAACGGTTGATATCCTTTCTTCGCTTGATCGAGCATCAGATGGTACCGTCTCTGCGAGCAATATCACGGTCTCGAAACAGGATCTCAGCACAACAGCTGGCGTCGTTGATACAACTGGCACGCGAACTGCCGGGACAGGTGGTGCAGCACTGGCGCTGACCGGCGCCGCTGCAACAGGCACGATCACTGTTGGCACACCAACAGCTGGACTGGCCTATAGTATCGGCATCAACGCAACTGATGGTCCAACGACCGGTGCTGATTTCGCGGATGCTGTTGCTTTTGACACCACGCTGACTGCCTCGGCAGAGATCACCTACGTGGCCGCTGAAGGTGATACTGCGACCGACGTAGCGGCGGGCCTTGAGGCTGCGTTCAATGCCTATGTTGCGGATAACAGTCTGGATACGGCCGCCTTGGGCTTGGTCCGTACAGGTGCCGCACTTGCGTTCACTCAGGCTACGGGTGATGCCGATAACACTGTCGCTGTGACATTGGACACGATCGACGGTGACAACGTTGCCGCAGGTGGTCTGAATGCTTTGGACACAATTGATGTCACAACTGAAGAAGGGGCAACAGCAGCTTTGACGGCTGTTGAGACACTTATTCAAACATCTATTGATGCCGCAGCTCAGTTCGGTTCGGCCCAAGGCCGGATTGAAATTCAGTCCGACTTCATCAGCCAAATTGCAGATAGCTTGAAGTCAGGTATTGGCGAACTGGTCGATGCGGATATGGAAGAGGCATCCGCGCGCCTGCAGGCGCTGCAGGTACAGCAACAGCTTGGAGTACAGGCTCTGTCCATCGCCAACCAGGCACCTCAGCAGCTGCTGGCCCTGTTTAGGTAAATCACTGGCGAGCGCGATAGTTTATCGCGCTCGCTCCCTTTGGCTCAGAATCTTCATAAAGAGACCAGGAAGGCCTTGCAGTGAACGCACAATATCAAGCGCATCAAGCCTATGCCCAATTCAATCAGGGCACACGCTCTGAACGCTCCATCGAATACGATTTATTTGCACGCATCACGAAAAAGCTTGCCGCGCATTCAAAGAAGAACTCCGGCATTTCAAACGAGTTCGCGTCGGCGCTTCATGAAAACCGAAAGCTATGGACCGTGCTTGCGGGTGCCGTTGCGGAGGATGAAAACATGTTGCCAACGTCACTCAGAGCGCAGCTATTCTATTTGGCCGAATTTACGTCACAGCACACCAGTAAGGTGCTCAGGAAAGAGGCCTCGGCAGATGTCCTTTGCGAAATCAACTTGTCCATTATGCAGGGACTGCAATCGAAAGTTGCTTCATCATGACCGGTCTTGTTCTAAAGCTCGGCCCTAAAGAGCGGGTATTGATCAACGGCGCTGTCATCGAAAACGGTGACCGGCGCAGCAGGCTCAATATTGTCACGCCGAACGCGAACATTTTGCGATTGCGTGATGCGTTGCATCCTGAAGAAATCAACACTCCGGTTCGTCGCGTGTGCTATATCGTGCAGCTCGTTTTGTCAGGTGATGCAGCCGAGGCCGATGCGAAGCCCCAAATTCTTCGTGGGTTGGAGCAACTTAGCCAAGTCTTCAACGATCGCGACAGTCGAAACATACTCGATGAAACGACGTCCCATGTTCTGGAAAAACGCTTTTACCCGGCGCTTAAATCTCTGCGTGGCCTGCTTTCACGGGAAAGCCGGCTCCTGGATGGAATGAAGCACTGATGTTTCAGCCTATTTTGCCATCATCAGGGCTTACGGGGTGGTATTTTCTTCAACGCACCGCAGAGGCTCAGAAGGAAACGCTCGCTCAAAGTGGTATTGTTGCACGGCAAAGTGACTACTTTCGGGAGAACATCGGAAATGTGACGACAGCGCAAGATCTGGTCGCCGATCGGACGCTCTTGAACGTAGCGCTTGGAGCTTTTGGTCTTCAGGCTGACATCGACAACAAGTTCTTTATTCGAAAGATACTGGAGGAAGGAACGTCAGACAGGTCCAGCCTCGCCAATCAACTTTCCGATAAACGCTACCTTGCGTTTGCAAACGGGATGGGTTTTTCGGCGGGCGTTACGACCATTGGCACAAGACCGCTTGACGTAGAAGCGGTTGTAGAGGGATTCCAAACTCTAAGTTTTGAAACAGCCGTCGGAGACCAAGACCCCAATCTGAGACTTGCACTGAGTGTAGAGCGTGAACTGAGCGCGATTGCATCGAGATCTTCTACCAATGACACAAAATGGTTCACGATCATGGGAACGCCGCCGCTTCGGTCAGTGTTCGAAAGTGCGTTCGGACTTTCGAGTGGGTTCGCCAATCTTCCTATCGATAAGCAATTGGAAACTTTCAAAGACCGCGCCGAAAGCAGATTTGGAACAAGTGAGGTTTCGGATTTCATGGATCCGGAAATTCGCGAAGACCTTACGCGTCTTTTCTTATTGCGCGAACAAATTTCATCAACGGGAATATTAACTGGCAATTCGATCGCCTTGACGCTGCTGCAATCCTGAACCGCCGATTCTACTAGGCCAGCCTTGGTTTTTGTTGACCCCAAATTCCTAGACAGGCGGTTCAACCTCGGGATCCTTTTGCAAACAGGCCTCCAATCTGGAGAATGTCGCTTTGATATTTCCGACGTCTTTTAGGGTCAAGAAAGCCTCCAATTTTGGGCGCGCATCAACAGAAGCGTCAATATTTGCGTCCGCCCCAACAGAATAGAGACCGGCCTGTATCATCGTCGCAGCGTCAGAATAGATGCTCATGAGAAAACGGGCTTTGGCCAGGATTTGGTTCTCGTCACTGGTGGCAGCTTGCGGCAAAGACCGCGAAACAGACCTCAGGATATCAATGGCGGGGAACCGGCCTCGTTCCGCGATTTCCCGGTCCAAGACGATGTGCCCGTCCAAAACGCCTCGGACGATATCTGCGATTGGTTCTTCCATGTCAGACCCAGACACGAGCACCGAAAATACTGCTGTGATTGAGCCCATGTTTACAGGCCCAGGACCCGCTCTTTCACAAAGCCCCATGATCGCCTGTGCGGTTGAGGGCGGATAGCCTTTCAAGGATGCAGCCTCGCCGCTTGCGGCGGCAATTTCACGGTGCGCTTCAGCAAATCGGGTCAGCGAATCTGCCAGAAACAGAACATGCCGACCTTGAGAGCAAAAATACTCCGCGACTGCCATTGCTGCCCAGCCCGCCCGTCGCCGTGCCATCGGGGATTGGTCTGATGTTGCGGCAATCACAACGGACCGACTCAGGCCTTCGGGGCCCAGAACATCCTCCAGAAACTCTCGCAATTCCCGGCCGCGTTCCCCGATTAATGCGATCACCGCGACATCCGCTTCCATTCCGCGGGCAAGGTCTGCCAGCAGGGTCGATTTCCCCACGCCAGACCCGGCAAACAAACCTACTCGTTGACCTTCAACAATCGGTAAGAAACTGTCGAGCGCTGCGATTCCGGTTTCAATTCGCGCCCCCAGCCGTCCGCGATGTGCCGCAGATGGCGCTTGGCGAAGCAATGGAAATGCTGTTGCGCCTTGTGTCAGTTTTTGTCCATCAAGAGGACGCATAAAAGGGTCAACGACCCGACCAAGCCAACTTTCATCGGGAAAGAAATTTCCGCCACCAAGCGGGAAAGCACGGTCACCCAACGCAATCCCGGAAGAGCCCGTTTCAGGCAGCACACCAATAGACACCGACGAGATGCTAAGGATTTCCGCGTGGCTCAAATGCCCGTGCCGGTCCTCCAGATGGACCAGATCACCAACACGGGCGATATCGCAAAGCCCTTTGATATTAATGATTTGCCCGGTTGTTCCACAAACCGTTCCGAAACGTCGAACTGGCGACACCTGAGAAATGGCTTTGGTCAAGTTGCCTAGATCTTGCACTGCCGCGGTCTTCCTTCTGATTGCCGGTGATTACGGTTTCTAAAGGAATCACCCTTAAGGCTTAGTGAAACACCTCGAGGGAGAAGCCCCGATGTTCGAAACGCTAGACATATTCAAGTCCGCGCATGCCGTGGCCAAGCACGCAGCTCATCGCCAGTCAGTGGTTGCGGCAAACGTGGCAAATGCGGACACGCCGGGATACAAGACGCGCGATGTCGTCTCTTTTGAAGACGCCATGCGGGGTGCGAATACCGGCGCAGGCTTGCGCACCACCCGCCCCAGCCACATCGCAACAACCCCGTCCCCGATGTCTGCAAAAACACTGGTTGATCAAACCGCGGAAACCTCCCCCAACGGCAACTCTGTTTCTGTTGAGATCGAAATGCTGAAATCCATTGAGGCTGAACGGCAGCACTCGCGCGCGATGACCGTATACCAGACATCTTTGGGCATTTTGCGCACTAGCCTCGGACGGGGGCGGTAGCGCATGAATGATTTGAGCAAAACACTCGCCCTTGCGACCAGCGGATTGCGTGCGCAATCAGCACGGCTTCGCGTTGTTTCTGAGAACCTCGCCAATACCGACACGCCCGGTTACCGCCGCAAGACGGCAAGTTTTGAGCAAGAAGTGATGAACGCCCAGAAGGTTGGTGAGGTCCGCCAAGGGCCGGTCAGGTTGGATCAAAGCCAATTGCCGAAAATCTATGATCCCGCGCACCCAATGGCGGATCAAAACGGGTATTACGACGGCTCGAACGTCGATCTGATGATCGAGATTGCCGACGCGCGGGAAGCGCAGCGCAGCTATGAAGCAAATCTGAAAATGTTTGAACAATCCCGCAAAATGTCAGCGTCGCTGCTCGACATTTTGCGGAAGTAGTAGGGGCGAATTATGGATATTAACAGCAATCTGGCGGCGCGCGCGTATTCGGCAGCGAAACCCGCGACCCAACCGGAAAAAAACACCAATCCCGTCGCGCAAGCTGCTGGTGAGTTCGCAAAGATCGTCGCCGATGGCGAGCAAACCGCCAAAGCGGCCCTGACCGGTGGTGCGGATCCGCATGCCTTGGTGCAAGCACTCGCGCAGACAGAACTGGCTGTGGAAACCGCAGTTACTGTTCGAAACAAGGTGGTCGAGGCGTATCAGGAAATTCTGAGGATGCCGGTCTGATGCTCACCGAAGTGCAGTTTTACGACATTTTGCGGCAAGGGCTTTGGGCGTCGATCATTATGTCCGCGCCAATTCTGGGTGTGGCGCTTGCGGTCGGTCTTCTGATTGGTCTGTTCCAGGCGCTGACATCTATTCAGGAAATGACGCTGACGTTTGTTCCAAAAGTTGCCGCGATGTTGGCGATCTTTTGGGTGTCGATGTCCACCATGACCCAGACGCTGACGTTTTTCTGGACGGATGGCATTATTCCTTTGGTTGCAGGGGGCTAGAAGATGAGCAATTCCGTCTACGCGGCCTTGACCCGCCAATCCGGCCTGATGGCCGAGATGCAAAGCGTCGCCAACAATATCGCGAACGCGGCCACGACCGGGTTTCGTACCGAAGGTTTAATTTTTGCCGAACATGTCCGCAGCACTGGTCCGCAGACGCCATCGATTTCAATGGCGACGGCTGGGGCGCATGCCACGAACATGGCCCAAGGCACGATCACGCAAACTGGCGGGACCTTCGACATGGCGATCGAAGGCGAAGGTTTTTTTCAGATCGAAACACCTGCCGGGATACGTTTGAGCCGCGCTGGCGCTTTCATTCCGACGCCAGAAGGCGACCTTGTTACCCCCGATGGCTACCGGCTCCTGGATGCTGGCGGTGCCCCCGTCTTCGTGCCGGGTGATGCCACCAGTATTTCCATCGCGCCGGACGGAACACTCAGCGCGGATGGGAACCCGCTTTCGCAAATTGGCATCGTCCGTCCGCAAGACGGCGTCGATCTGGTGCGCGAAGACGGCGTTCGGTTTCGCGCCGATGGCCCTGTCGATCCGGTGGAAAACCCCGCCGTCCTGCAAGGTTTTCTCGAAGGTTCGAACGTTGATCCCGTGGGTGAGGTCGCCCGTATGATCGAAGTCCAAAGATCCTATGAACTGGGGCAATCCTTCCTTGAGAAGGAAGACGAACGGCTCAGATCCATCATGACCTTGCTGCAAAGATAACAGAGGGAACTTTCCATGAATGCTTTGAAAATCGCAGCGACAGGCATGTCGGCACAGCAAACCCGCGTTGAGGTGATCTCCAACAACCTCGCGAATATGTCGACGACCGGGTACAACACCCGTCGCGCCGAATTCGCCGACCTGCACTACCAGCAGATTGCGCGGGCGGGATCGATCAATGCCTCCGACGGGACCGTTCTGCCAGCCGGTGTGCAATTGGGTCTCGGGGTTCGCCCCACATCCGTCAGTGTCACGGTCGCGCAAGGCGCGCTTGAGCAAACCGGCGGCGATCTTGAT
This sequence comes from uncultured Rhodobacterales bacterium, assembly GCA_964352105.1. Lineage (GTDB taxonomy): Bacteria > Pseudomonadota > Alphaproteobacteria > Rhodobacterales > Rhodobacteraceae > Litoreibacter. The sequence goes on from CAYGQQ010000008.1 coordinate 21,616, forward strand.
TGGCCATTGAAGGGCGCGGTTATCTGGAAGTGACGCTGCCGTCGGGCATTTCAGCTTATACTCGGGACGGCGGGTTGAAACGCTCCGGTGACGGGTTGGTTGTAACCTCGGATGGCTATCCATTGGTGCCCAATGTGACGATCCCCGAAGACGCGGTATCCATTTCGGTGAATGCCGATGGGGAGCTTTATGCCTATTTCGATGACCGGATCGAACCGGAATTGCTGGAGCAATTGACACTTGCAGGCTTCACAAACGAAAAAGGTCTTGAAGCGCTTGGAAGCAACCTGTTTTCCGAAACGCCCGCATCCGGCCCGGCGACTGTAAGCAATGCGGGCACAAATGGTCTGGGCGTTTTTCGCCATGGGTATCTCGAAGGGTCTTCCGTGGACGCGGTCCGGGAGGTCACCGAATTGATCGAAGCCCAGCGCGGCTATGAACTAAACGCCAAAGTCATCACAGCGGCCGACCAGATGCTTGGCGCGACGACGCAGATCAGATGATACGGTCCTTAACCCTTCTGTTTGCGGTTTTATGCGCCTTCGAAGCACGGTCTGAAACCGTGGTGCTGGAGCGCACAATTCGCGCCAACGGCATCATAACGATGAACGATGTTCGGATGATTGAGGAGACCATTCCAGGCATGATCAGCGACCCGCTTCAGGTCGCCGGGCTTGAGGCTCGGAGAATTCTTTACGCAGGTCGTCCGATACGCGCGCTGGATGTAGGGCCCCCTGCGATAATTGAGCGAAATCAGCTGGTTGACCTCATTTTCACGTCGGGACCTTTGACGATCGCAACCGAAGGGCGATCCCTTGGACGTGGCAGTATTGGGGAGCGGGTCAAGGTTTTGAACCTGTCTTCACGAAAGACGGTCTCCGGGAAAGTGCAGAAAGATGGCAGAATTTATGTTGGACCTTAAGAACATCGCCACGAAATCGATCATGATCGCATTTGTCGCGCTGGCCGGATGCTCCCGACTGGAAGATGTCGGGAAAACGCCCGGGTTTTCGTCGCCTGTTCAAGGTCAGGAACACTTCGCTATGATGCGGTCGCCTGTCCCGTCCAGCCAGCCGCTCAATCAACCACAGGCTGGGGCATCGCTCTGGCGGGCCGGGCGAAATTCCTTGTTGGGCAATCAACGAGCGCAAGAAACCGGAGACATCGTGACCGTCGTGATCGAGATCGATGACCGCGCTGAGATATCCAACAGCAGCTCCAGATCCCGCAACGGGTCAGAAAACCTTTCGGTCCCGTCCTTGTTGGGCATTCCGCAAAGATTGGGCGGCTTGCTGCCCGAGGGCGCGACATTTGATGACGCCGTGTCGACCAATTCGTCAAGCTCCTCCTCTGGTGACGGCTCGGTTAGTCGCAACGAAAAGCTTACCCTTCGCATCGCCGCGACCGTCGTCGATGTCTTGCAAAATGGCGTGCTTAGCATTCAGGGCTCTCAAGAGGTGAGAGTAAATTTCGAGCTGCGCGAACTGCTGGTAACAGGATATGCGCGCCCGGCCGATATCTCCCGGCAGAACGAAATTACCTACGACAAGATGGCGGCGGCCCGAATTTCCTACGGTGGGCGTGGTCAGATATCTGATGTGCAGCAGCCAAGGCTGGGCCAGCAGATCGCTGATATCGTGCTGCCGTTCTAGAGGCTCCTGATGAAGAAACTCCTTCCCCTCCTTCTGGCCCTTGTGGGTCTGGGCGTTGGCGTCGGCGGTGGCCTCGCGCTCAAACCTCCAGCGCCCGAATTGACGCCAGAAGAGCTTGCAGAGATTAAATACGCCGCCGAGGAGGCCAAAGAAGAAGAAGCGACAACCGCCTTCGTCAAAATCAACAACCAGTTTGTCGTCCCAGTTGTTAAAGGCGACCGTGTGCATTCGCTTGTCGTTCTGTCCATCAGTCTGGAAACCAAGCAGGAATACACAGAGCTTCTTTATGGCAAGGAACCTAAATTGCGCGATGCTTTTTTACGGGTGATGTTTGATCACGCCTATGCCGGTGGATTTGGCGGTGCCTTTACCGCGAGCCCGACCCTCGACACGTTGCGAAACTCATTGTTGGAAAGTGCGCGGGCTATTGTGGATGACGCGGTTACAAATGTCCTGATTACCGATATCGTCCGTCAGGATACCTGACGCCGCTCCCGAAGCCGTTGCGCGGCCTTTTCCTGTTTTCCAGCCAGCGTTTTGAACGCCTCTAATCGCCCGAAGGATTTGCGCATCGCCGCTTCCGCGTCGGCTCTCTTTGCGTATTCAGCGCTCATCTCGATGGAAATGTCGCGGCGAGTCCGTGCGATCCAGTTTTCTGTCCTGTCGGAATAGCCCATGAGCTCCAAGTTGTTGCCGACATCACTTTGGGACCAAGCAACATCGCCGACCTTTTCGAAGCGCTCCGCAAGCGCCGAAATTCTGCTATTGATTGCAGCCAAGCTCGATTGGTCCTGCTGATATTTCATTGTCAGCACGCGGCTCATTTGTTGTCGTTTGCGCTTTTCGGTCATTGGGGTCTCGCGCGCGCCTTCTTGCGCATATCTTCGGCAAACCTGATCGCGCTGGCGACGGCTCGGTATTGATCTTGCGGAACTTCCTGCCCGATTTCAACGATCGCGAACAGCGCACGTGCAGTCGGTGGGTCACTATGGATCGGTACTGCCGAGGCCGTTGCGACCTCCCGGATACGTGCCGCTATTTCATCGACGCCTTTGGCGACACAGATCGGCGCGCCACCAGACATCCGGTCCCAGGTCAAAGCGACCGCATAATGGGTCGGGTTCACGATGATGACATCTGCGCCCGGCACGTCAGCTAACATCTGATTCATGGCAATTTCGTAGGCTTTTTGCCGGCGGCTTTGCTTCATCTGAGGATCCCCCTCAGATTGTTTGGTCTCGTCTTCGATATCCTTGCGCGACATTCGGTTTTTTCGCGTGTGCTCGGCAATTTGCCAAAGGTAGTCGACGCCGCCGATGACCAATGACACAGCAAAAACCACCAATAGAAAATCGAGGATCAGATCGCCAATCAGCACGATCTGGTTCGCTTTTGGTATTTGAATCGATTGGATAAGGAGATCTAAATTCTTGCCGATGAAAAATACGAGAATAAGGCCCACGATAAGGAGTTTGAAAGTCGATTTCGCGAACTCGAACATACCGTTCGCGCCATATTTGTTCTTGGCACCCGCGATGGGCGACACACGGCTGAGTTTGAAATTCAGCTTCTCCGGCGCAAAGGTGATGGCGCGCTGTCCTAGCAAGGAAAGCAATACAAACAATGCAGGGATCAAGAAATACGGGGCCAAACGCGGCAAGGTTTCGCCATAGAGCATGCCGGTCAACGACGTCCCATTTCCGGTGAATACGTCCCCTGACAATCGGTCCGCGTTTTGAAACACCGCGGCGAGCGCTTTGGTAAACTCCCCCAGTCCGAATTGTCCCGCCAATGTAAGGGCCAGCAACAATCCCAGGAAAGACGCCGCCGTATTTAGGTCTGTCGACTTCGGGATGTCTCCCTTCTTGCGCGCATCTTCAAGTTTCTTCGGCGTCGGGTCGAAGGACTTTTCTGCGGCTTGATCCTCTTCGCTCATCGAAACGCCTCGCCGGTCAAATCAACGCCCAGCATGAAAACCTTGATCCAGTAGGCCAGGATAAATGGGGACGCGACAAGAAGCAGAACGAGGCCGCCCATGCTGATCGCCGGAGCGCCGACGAAAGCCACCATAAGCTGCGGCATCGCCCGGTTAATAACGCCCAGACCCAAGTTGTAGAGGATCGAGGCGACGACGAATGGCCCGGCCAGCGACAATGCCAGGGTAAAGCAGCGTGCGACCTTCTCGATCCCCCAAGTGGCAACATCGCTGCCGGATGGGAGGGTCCCCAGCGGGAATAAATCGTAAGACAGGATCAGCGCTTCGATGACGTAGATGTGCAGCCCAAGCATGCAAGCCAGTGCCAACCCGGCGATGACCATCAAGGACGCAAATGCTGGCTGTGGATCGGTTCCGACGCCCCCGCCAAACAGTTGCGACAGGGACATGACGTTGGCCGCGATGGAACCTGCGGTTTGCAACGCCAACACAAAGAAGCGAAACAGCAGACCAAGCAGCAGGCCAATGACGATCTCCGCCCCCAAAACCATGCTCAGGCTTTCGGGGTGCACTGTCTGTTCGCTGCCCACAACCGGGCTGGCAATCAACGTGAACGCGATAGCGGCACCCAGTTTTATCCGCGTCGGAACGGCTTGTTCTCCAAAGGCAGGCAGCAGGGCCATCATTGCGCCCACCCGCAGGAAAACATGCGCAAAATCCCAGATATGTTGCTCAGCGATCCCAAAGAGTTCCGCAAGCACATTCATCATGCCGGTACGAACCCGACAATTGACGGCGTTGAGTCCCGCGCGATTTCCTCGAACGAGAACACAGGGGCCGTGATACCTTTTGAACTGAGAACCGTCTGAATATATCGCCGCTGGTTCAATGCAGTGACGACCGCCGGGAAAATTCCCTGCTCTCCTGCCTTGCCGATCTTTTCAGATATCCCTGTCGCCAGTTTGTTGAATTCCTCCGGTGGCAGCGCGATTTCTTCTCCCTCAAGCTTGTAGGTCTGGAATATTTCGGTCCACTCCGGCGCCAGCTGGACGAGAGGCAAGGTTCCGTCTTCGCGACGCATTTCTGCGACGAGTTGGAAGCCGAGCTTTTGACGAACATGTTCGCAAAGCCCTTCTGCGGTCGCATAGATGCTGCGACCTTCGGCAATCGCATCCAGAATGAGAGGCAGGTTTCGGATCGACACCCGCTCGTCCAGCAAGAGTTTCAGAACCTGCAACAGTGTTTCATGGTTCACTTTATCGGGGATGACGTGGTCCAGAAGGCGTCGGTTCGCTTCGCTGCGCGATTGGTCGGACAGGTTCACAAATTCATCCAGAAGCCGCCGGAGGCTGCGCATGGTAAACAAGCGCCCAAGGTTGGTTTTGATAACCTCCAAAAGGTGCGTTGCAAGAATTTCCGTGGGCGTCACGACCGTGCAACCTGTCATAACCGCGTGGTTTTGGTTTGCTTGGCTGATCCATTTTGCAGGGGCACCATAAACCGGCTCCTTGACGAGCATTCCTTCAATCGTGGACATTTCATCAGGTGGAAGAAGCGCTAGGATTGCGTCTGCTTTCAGCCCATCACTGGCCTGTTCGACACCATGTATCTTGATGCAATAACGGCCTTGCGCCAGGGCTGGATTGTCGGTCAGGCGAATCTCCGGCAGGACGACGCCGTAGCTTTTCGCGACATGGTTGCGCATATTGGAAATCCGCGCCTCCAGACCTGTTGCCGGGTCCAATGCCATCGCAACCAGATCGGGTGAAAATTCGACATGAATATCATCGAGATCGAGCAGATCGCCGATGGACTTTTGCGGGGCTTTCGCTTCGGTGAGCGCCAGTGTCTCTTCGATAGTTTCCGGCGGCTTCGAATGCGCCAACCAGGCACAAAACAACAAAAGCACGGCCCCGAGAACGAACGGGATGAATGGCAAGCCCGGGACGAGCGCGAAGAAAAACATCAAAACGCCAACTGTGGCCAAGGCCGCGGGGTAACGTCCCAATTGCTCGGTGATCGCTGTGTCTGTTGCGCCGGATGTGCCGCCGCGCGCCAGCAACAAAGCCGACGCGATGGAGATGATGACCGCCGGGATTTGGGTTACCAAGCCGTCGCCCACAGTCAGGATTGCGTAGGTTTCGAACGCACGTCCGACCGGCATGTCGTGCATCACCGTGCCGATTACCAACCCCATGACGAGGTTGAGCAATGTAATGAGCAGCCCGGCAATAGCGTCGCCTTTGACGAATTTCGACGCACCATCAAGCGAGCCGAAAAACGTCGTCTCCGCTTGCTCCTTTTCGCGGCGCCGCTTGGCTTCAGCGTGATCGATCGCCCCCGCAGACATGTCGCTGTCGATTGCCAATTGTTTGCCCGGCATGCCATCCAGCGCAAAACGTGCGCCCACTTCGGCCATTCGCGCCGCGCCTTTTGTGATGACGATGAAATTCACGATCAGCAAAACGCAAAAGACAACCAGGCCCATGAAAACGCTGCCGCTCATGATGAACATCGCAAAGCCTTCGATCACATCCCCCGCAGCGCCCGTGCCTGTGTGACCGTTGCCGATGATCAGCTTGGTTGATGAGATGTTCAGCGACAATCTCAGCATCAAAGACGCGAGAAGGATTGTTGGAAATGCCGAGAAATCGAGCGGGCGGTCCAAGAACAACGTGACGGTGAAAATCAAGATCGCAAGGCCGAAAGAAACGGCCAGTCCCAGATCAAGAACCCAAGCGGGCATCGGAAGAATCATCATGACGATGATCGTCATAAGCGCCAATGCCAGCAGAACTGTTGGGTGAAAAATGTTGCGGATCATGTCGCGGGCCAGATCAGTTCGTCCAGTTGTCTTCGTATTGATCCTGGATCAGCAGAGGCTCAGAGCGGTCGATTGTCAGACCAACCCAAAGCATGGCTGCCAGAACTAGCCCCACAAAAACCGTCCAATGTCCGTCATAGAAGAATCGGTTCATCACTTTCCTCGTGCATTTCTTGCAGCGCTCACGAAACGCTACCGAAAATTGGTTTATAAGAGGTTTCGCTGATGCCTCATTCAATCTCTTCTAAAAGTTTTGCCACGATGTCGCGGGTTGCACTGCTTTGCTGAAGCCGCTCGTTCATGGCGGCCAGCGACACTTCTTCATCCGCACGATCACGACTTTCCGCCAGACGCTCGGCCGCCGCTTTTCTGGCATTTTCAGGCAAGATCAATTCGTGATTACCGGATAGCCACGCAGCTTGATTGCGGGCGTCCTCGGAGAGGCGCTCAATGGTGGCCTCGCCTAAAGCGTCCGCCCGTCCACGCCGCAGCATCAAGGTCGCCAGCAACTCGGGTCGATCGTTGCCTTTGTATCCTGTCAGCAATCTGTCCGCCTCAGTAAATTTGCGCTCGGAGATGTGGCTTTGGATCAAAATAGACGCAAGTTCGCGTTGCATGTCTGTTCGTTGGATCAGGTCTCGCGTCAGCGAGGGTATTCCAACCTCAACCAGTCTTGTAGCCAGCCTTGACAACTTATCTGCTGCGATCATTTCCAGATAGGGTTCGCCCAAAAGCTGAACCACGGCCTCAACAACCTGAACTTTTTCGGGGTGGTCAAGTATCTCCTCCACAATCTCGTTAACGACCGATGGTACGTCATTTTCAGCAACCTCCGGGACCATGGAAAAGGCCATTGGGAACTGACCTAAGGACGCGTAAGTATGTAGCAATTCAGCTGTCAGTGATGCCGCAACCGGGGCCCCGGAAAGCTGTTTTCTGTAGGCTTCAGCCAGAGTAATGTCGCCTGAGGTCGCAATACCGGACCCCTCCCGAACCGCCTTCAAATACCGCACCATAGCCTGCGGCGAAGTTTCATCATTCCGTTTAATGATCTCTTGAAGCTCGGGGATCGTAGATTTCGCGTTCAGTAAGGGTTGGCCAGTCTGATTCTGGTGAGAGCTTGAAATGGCGCTGTACAGGATCTTCCCGGCCAGCTTATTTCCACGTTGGTTTAGCGCAGTGATCAGCTTTGGCCCAAGCATCGTTTTGAGATGCGGCGGAAACGTCAAAAACAGCGCAGTCAGTTTTTTCGTTTGCGCCTCGTCGAGCTTGTACTCAGAGGGATGCGTAAGAACATACCACATGCTTTGGTTTGCCCCGCAATTCAAGGCGTCATCCGGCAGCGCATCCGTGACCATCGGACCGCCATCGACAATACTGGCGATTTGCTGCGCAATTTCGATATCGCGGCGGGCCAGATCGAAGCTTTTTGACGCCTGGATAGCCTCAGCCCCGAGGCCGAAATGCAGATATAGGCGCACCAAATCACGGGCAGATTTCAAGTTCACCTGAGAGATATCTTCGACAAGCTTTCCACGCAGCGCGGCGAGTTGTTCCGCATAGGGCCGTCCGTCGCCCCAAGCGGCGATCTCCCAGTCTTTGTCCGAACCGCATTGCGCCGTGTTTATCGCCGGCTGCGCAGATGTTTCTCCTCTGGCCAAATCCACGGCTGACCGTATCCGAAAGCGATCCTCCACCCGTTGCGCCATTGGCACCTCAGGATCAGCCTCGTCCTTGGGCTTCTTTTCCGGAGTTTTCGCTTCGACAACCGGCGCAGGCTCTGAAATCGGCGTCTGCGTCGTAAGTACCGGGCTTGTTCGTATCAACTCCAGGCCTGCCGCCCGGGACAGACCTTCAAGCAGTTCCTTCTGTGCAGAACTCAAATCGCGGGGCAACCGGTCGGGCATGTTTTCGACATCTTCAAGGCCGATGCTTTTGACCCGGGTCAAGGCCGATGCGCTCAAGCGCGGCGCAGGTTCCTGATCGATGTTCGGCGTACGGAGACCCCGCGCCGCTTCAACGGCGTCGTCCATAGAAATACGCGACAACCGCTTTTCGCGGTCGATGATGTCGACGATGACATACGACCCGGTATAGGCCGCGGCCAGAGCGTCGCAGTCGCAAGCCAATTGCAACGTCACGGATTCCTCAGCCACGATCAAATCACTAAGGCGGGTTCGTGGGATTAGTTCAAAAACCTCGGAGGTGTCGAACCCGCCGGTCCAGCCCTCGATACTGAATTCGTAACCGCCTGGTTGGCGCACAAATGTCCAGTTCCGCGACGCAGGCACAGAGATGACCAATCGGCTGAAATCTTCGTGCTCCCCGGACCGGATCTTGGCGGATTGGGCGAAGGCTAACTGCCCGCTGAGCAGAAAAATGGCGAGGAAAAGCCTTATCATGCGGCGGCTTGCTTGGCATCTTTCAATGCCTCTTCAAGGTCGGAAAATGAGGGTCTGACATGGCTGGGCGTATTCTGGCGCCCAACTTCAATGCAAATATTGACGGAGTGATTGTGCAGATTGGCAACCAGAACCTCGCGAATGAGACCTTGGAAATGAGCCTCTTCATCAGTCACAGATTTCACCCGCGCAGCGAAAGGACCGATGAAGCCATACGCAAGAAAAACACCCAAGAATGTCCCCACCAGAGCCCCGCCGATCAACTTACCGAGAATTTCAGGAGGTTGGTCGATTGAACCCATGGTTTTGATAACCCCGAGAACCGCCGCCACAATACCGAGCGCAGGCAGACCATCCGCAATCGTTTGCAACGCATGGCTCGAGTGTTCAGCATGGTGCGCGTTTGCTTCGATCCGCTTTTCCAGAACCTCTTCGACCTGGTGCGGGTCGTCATAGTTCATCGACGCAGAACGCATCGTGTCGCAAATCAAATTGACGCTTTCCTTGTCACTCAAAATTTTCGGATACCGCGAAAATACATTTGAATCGGCGGGTTCCTCGATATGAGGTTCTAGCTCTACGGGGTTTCTCCGGGCGATCCGGATCAGCTCAAACAGCAAGCAAAGCAAATCCTTGTAATCATCCGGTTTCCATTTCGGACCTTTGAAAACCTTCGAGACGTCCTTGACCGTATGCTTTACGCCCGGCACGTCGTTTGCGATCAGAAACGCGCCGAGGGCGGCCCCCATGATCATCGTCATCTCATAGGGCAACGATTTCATTATGATGCCCATCTTGCCGCCAGCCGCGAGATAGCCGCCGAAGACCATCACAAACACAACGACAATTCCCACAATGCCTATCATTGGATTCTTTCCTCAAACCTCGGTTTGGCGACGCTATTTCGTCGGTGCATTGGCATTTCGGCCCGCCATGACCACACTGATGGCGTAGGCCAGCTCGGATGGCAGCTCCGACATTATGTTTGCAGCCGCGTCGGAATTCATTTGCCCCAGGAACCCGGCCGCGAAATCGGGATCCATCTGTTCAAAAACGGCCGCCGCCATATCGGGCTTCATGGATTGATAAACCGTCGTCAGGCGGTCCACATCTTGGGCAGCCGCACCATCTACCTGGGTGATCGTGGCCTTCAGGCGCGCCTCTGCGTCGATCAGGGATTTCAATTCCCGGTCGAGCGATTTGCGCGCGACATCCAGCGCCTGTTCCCGGTCAAGAAGGGACATCTCTTTACGATCCAGATCAATGGTCCGCGTTTCGATCAGGTCGAGCATTCTGGCAAAGTTCTCAGGATATTGCGGAGCCGCCGCAGACATCGTGTCGGGCTTATCTTCAAGTATCGTTGTTTCCTTAGCGACAGCATATCCCACCATGCCAAGCCGAATGACCCCGGAGGCCACCAACATCATGACGACAATACCCAGGACGCTGCGCAGCCCCATCGCGGAAAATTTCTGTTTCATGCCTCTGCCTCCGGACGATCTGCGGCGTGGCGCATGAAGACGGACACCTCACCAATAGGGGGTTCTGTTTCTTTGGGAACAACACGGCTTTCGTCCAAACGAAGCGGGGCCGCCGCGGGGGCCTCATAGGGAATGTCGTCAAGGGCTGCGACCAACAGCTCTAGCCGCTCAGCGGCGGATTCTGCTTTCAACGTCTGCTCATCCAAAGCGACGGTTGACGCCGTGGCCGCCGATTGCGCAGCGCCCAATACAGATGTCATTTCATCGACTTGCTTGGACAGAAGCGCAATCGCACCGCCCAGATCCTGATCCAGACGGGTCAGACGGGACAGACGCCGCGACAGGATCATGCAATAAAACGCCGCTGCCAACGCGCCTGCGCCAAGGAAAATATCAGCCAGATAAGTCATGCAGAGCCCCTCATGTGAACACGAATTCTGTGATGAGGAGGTCTCGCACGTAGCCTTTTCCGGTGACCAACTGCACACGGCGAAGCATTTGCGCGCGAAGGCGAATGAGGGCGGCCGGGTCTTCAAGCTCGGCGAGCTCGACAGCGCGAAGATACCCGTTCAATACGTCTAAAATTCTTGGCATTGCGTTGAGGACATCGTCTTTTTTTTCGGGATCCACTTCAAGCTGCGCGTTGAATCGAAGGTGGTTTCGTGCACCTCTACCCAGAGAAATAACCATCGGATCGATCGCGACAAAGCTGGGCTTTTCTTTCTTTTCCTCCGGCTTATCCGCAACATATTCCGGCCCGCCTGTACCGGGCAGCATCCCGCTATAGGCTGCAAAGAACCCGCCGGCACCCAAAACAAGAAAGAGGGCCAGACCAATAATCAGGCCCTTCTTCCCACCCTTCTTGGGCAGCTCTTCCGGTTCTTCTGGTTCACCACTCATCCGAATCTCTCTCGAAGTTCACTTTTTGTGCTATACCCTTCATTCGACTAACCGATTGTTAAGGCTGATAGCTCTAAGTGGAGAAAGTGAGTCAGAAGGCTCGCTTTAACACTAAGGGAATGACGTGCAGCAACTTACTGGTTTGTGGATTGCGCTGGATTGGCAGAAGCGCATTTTCGTCATCGCAGCGACACTCGCGGTGATATTCGGCGTGGCCATGATGTCGCGTGTCGCAACGCAACCAAGCATGTCTCTGCTTTACAGCGGTCTCAGCCCGGAAGCCGCCGGGGAGGTCGTCGCGGCCTTGGACGCGCAGTCGGCAAATTACGAAGTTCGTGGAAACGCGATCTATGTTGAAAGCACGACCCGTGACCGGGTGCGCTTGACGCTCGCGGGCGAAGGTCTGCCCAAAACCAGCGGCCAAGGGTATGAGCTTCTCGATACGCTGACAGGGTTTGGCACGACGTCACAGATGTTTGATGCGGCCTATTTGCGCGCCAAAGAAGGGGAGCTCGCGCGCACGATCCTTGCCAACCCGCAGGTTAAATCTGCCCGCGTTCATATCGCCAAGGCGGAGCGTATGAATTTCCGCCAGGAACAACGCGCCAAGGCGTCTGTTTCCGTGCGTGGGGCGGGTGGTCGCGTGCCAAATGAGACAGCAAACGCCATCCGCTACCTAGTCGGATCTGCGGTCGCCGGGCTTTCGCCTGCCGATGTGTCAGTCATTGATGCCGACCAGGGTCTGGTTCTGAGCGACGAGGCTGACCAATTTCCGGGCCGGGGAGGTCAGGACAGAGCGACGCTTCTCAAAGGCAATGTGGAGCGTTTGATCCAAGCGCGCACGGGCGTGGGCAACTCGGTTGTTGAGGTAAATGTCGAATTGCTCAGCGACGAGGAAATGATCACGGAACGCCAGATTGATCCAGACAGTCGCATCGTTATCAGCACCGAAACGCAGGAGACCAGCAACAGTTCCAGCAACCAGAATGCAGCCCCCGTAACCGTCGCAAGCAATCTGCCGACCGGAGAAGCGGGTGGCGATGGTCAAAGTTCCTCCCAGGGGGCGGATACGCGCGAGGTTATCAATTACGAAGTCTCTGAAACGACCAGAGAATTACGGCGCAATCCCGGTGGGATCAAGAAGATCTCGGTTGCGGTTCTGGTCGGCGGGCTGGTTTCCGAGGACGCCAATGGTGCCCAAACAATCGAGGATCGCAGCGAAGAAGAGCTTGCAGTTCTGGAAGACCTGGTGAAATCCGCGATCGGGTATGATGAGGCGCGCGGTGATAGTGTGACGATCCGGACAATGGCTTTGCAAAACCCGGTTGTTCCCCTGGACGAAAGCGCCGCGGGTTTTGCGATGCCGGTCTGGCTGGATGTGATGTCGGTGATCCAGTTGATTGTTACCTCCGCTGTGGTTCTGGTTCTTGCGCTGATGGTTGTACGCCCGATATTGTTGTCGGCGGCAAATTCCACGGCGACCCTGACACCCCTTCCCGCCCCTGAACCCGGTAGGGCCAGTGTTGCAGGCGCGTTAGAAGCACCTGCCCGTGAAGCTTTGACCGGGGAGATCGACACAAGCGATGCAGGGGCTGCAATCAGCGATTTGCCCGCAATCAATACCCGTGTTCCTGGGCCTATGGGCGCTTTGCCTGACGGTACGGACGATCCTGTCACTCGGCTGAAATCCCTGATCGAAGAACGTCAGGAAGAAACAGTTGAAGTCTTGAAGGACTGGCTGGAGACGCCGGAAGAGGCGAGTTAAGCATGGGATCAGTGATTTTCGAAGATTTTGGCGCGACTCTTTCCGCGCGACCCTCGACCGAGCAGCAATCGCCCGACGAGCTGGTCAAAATCAAGCGCATGTCGTTTGATGAAGGGTATTCGCAAGGTTGGAACGATGCGATAGCGTCTTCAGAAGCAGAGAACCGCAAGGCACAGACAGACATCGCCGTGGCCTTGCAAGAAACCAGCTTTTCCTATGTCGAAGCCCGAATGCATGTTTTGAAATCCGTTCAGCCTTTGTTGAAGGCGATCGTGTCGGTCGTCCTGCCTGAAATGGCAAACGCGTCCTTGTCAGGCCACATCTCAGAAGAGCTCTACAAGCTGACCGAAACCCTCGAAGAACCAATAGAGCTGGTCTGCTCGGAGCAGGATTTCAAGGAGGTGAAGGCGCTTGTCTCGGCGAGTGCAAGCTTCCCGGTCACGGTCAAGGCAGAGCCAAGTTTTGCACCAAGTCAGGTGATCATGAAGTTCAAGAACGGCAATGCCGAGCTGGATTTGGAGCAGTCCTTCAAAACAGTTTCCGATCTGATCAACGACTTCTACGAAACCTTGAAAATAGAGGACGGAAAAAATGTCAGAATTGGATGACGCTCTTTCCAGCGAGCTGCTGAAAAACGTCAATATGGAAGTTCATGTCGCCGTTGGGCGCGCCTTTCCGACCGTTGAGACACTGCTTAAGCTGGGTCCGGAAAGTATCTTGACGCTTGAGCAGACGATCACGGATCCGGTTGAAGTTTTCATTGGCGACAAGCTCATCGCACGAGGGCATCTTGAAGAGGTTGATGGTGACACATCCGGCAAACTCGCCGTTCGGATAACAGCAATTGGTGATCCTGCGGCCAGCCTGAAATGACCGCCCATAGAGCTATCGCAGTCGCAGTTTTGACGGCGGCGCTTTGGTATCCAGCAATGTCATTTGCACAGGAATTTTCGCTTGATCTTGGCGGCCCAGACGGAAGCCTGAGCGCGCGTACATTGCAGCTCATCGCGCTGATCACCGTCCTAAGTCTTGCACCGGGTCTTGCCGTCATGATCACGTGTTTTCCGTTCGTTGTGACGGTACTGTCGATCTTGCGGCAAGCGATTGGCCTGCAACAGGCTCCGCCAAACATGCTGATCATCAGCTTGGCCCTGTTTCTGACCTATTTCGTGATGGAGCCCGTCTTCGTAAAAGCTTGGGAGGACGGGTTACGCCCCCTGTCGGAGGGCACCTTAACTGTGGAAGAAGCCTTCCCTCTGACACTGGCCCCGTTTCGGATGTTCATGGCCGCGCGCCTCGATCTCAGTACGTTTTCCGCGCTGCTCCAGCTGCGTCCGATACCGCCTGATATCTCCCCCGACCAAGCACCGCTTTCGTTGCTTATCCCCTCCTTCATGCTGAGTGAACTGGAGCGCGCATTCCAAATCGGGTTCTTAGTGTTTTTGCCATTTCTCATCATCGATCTGGTTGTCGCCGCGGTTCTGATGTCGATGGGGATGATGATGGTCCCGCCCGCAGTTGTGGCTTTGCCATTTAAGCTGGCTTTTTTCGCCGTTGCGGATGGATGGAGCCTTATCGCTAACGCCTTGATCAGGAGCTACTTCTAAATGAGCACAGATAACACGCCCGATAAGCATGAAAACGCGACGACTGGGGAAAAATCGAACAAGGCCCATATGCTTGTTGCGATGCTGGGTCAGGAATTCACGAAATCGGCTGATCACCCATTTTTTGCGAAACTGAATTCCATCGTTGCGACGCCCGATCCGAAAAGTGCACCAGTCCCAAAGGGGGCTTTGGAACGATTGCTTGCGTCATTGCCAACCGACCCTGGCGGGGCAAAAAAGACCGCTCGAAAAGATCCTGTTGGCACGCAGCAAAAATCAAATACGTCGAACTTGTCTGATCTTAGTCGCGCAGATGCCATGATAAAGAACCTCTGCGATCAACACCCGGCGGTCATTGCCCATTATCTCGTTAACAATGCCCCATCCGTACGGATGGAGGTGATCAATTCGCTGAAGGGTCAAACAGCAAGACAGGCGGCTGTGTACTTCACGCGCTTTCTGTCTCGCTTGGATAAACGCAGTTAACCGGGCTTATTGAACCAGAAAGTCCGCATGCAATGCACCCGCGGCTTTGATGCTTTTGAGGATGTCGATCATGTCGATGGGCGTCACGCCCAAGGCGTTCAATCCCGCTATAACCTCCGACAGTGATGTTCCGTCTGAAATTTCCGCCAGGCCCGTAGCCTCACCCGGATCAATGGCAACGCGGGTGTTTGGGACAACGACAGTTTCCCCCTCAGAAAATGGGTTTGGCTGAACAATTACCGGTATTTCTTCTATTCGCAGCGTCAGGTTTCCTTGCGCGACAGCGACACGGGAAATACGGACATCTTCGCCCATAACAATTGTCCCCGATCTTTGATCAACGACGACCTTTGCGCGGGTTTCTGGCTCAACGGTCAGGTTTTCGATACGGCTTAGTACATGGGCGGCAGACGGGAGTCGGGTCGCCAGGATGTCAAGCTCGACCGTGCCGGCATCAAGCATCAAAGCGACCCCGCCACCAAGGCTTCTGTTTACGGCCTGCTCCACTTTTTCCGCCGTTGTAAAATCGGGGCTTCGCAAAGCCAGCCGCAAGCGTGTCAGGCTTGAAAGCTCGAAATCCACTTCACGCTCAACCCGGCCACCGCTGGGAACGTTCCCAGATGTCGGCACGCCATGGACCACACGCGCAGCATCGCCTTCAGCGGAAATGCCGCCCGCGATAACAGTTCCCTGGGCAACCACGTAAATCTCGCCATCGGCAGCTGTGAGCGGGGTCATTATAAGGGTACCACCAAGCAAGCTTTTTGCGTCCCCGATTGCAGCGACCGAGACATCAATTTTGGATCCAGACCGCGCGAAGGCCTGCAGCGACGCGGTCACCAGAACCGCTGCAACATTTTTTGGCCGGAATTGTTCACCCGACACGTTGACGCCGAGCCGCTCCAGGATGCTGGCCATCATCTCCTCGGTAAAGGGTGAGTTTCGCAGGCCATCCCCGGTGCCATTCAGCCCGACAACCAGCCCGTAGCCGACCAAATCATTGCCGCGCACACCATCAAATTCAACCAAATCCTTTAGTCGAACCGGTGCCGCCGCTGCTGGGATCGAAAGACACGCAATCAAGAGAAATGTTAATAGGGTTTTCAAGTTTAGACCTCTCATCTTAGGTAATCCGCCAGACTAAGACGGGCATTTTTCGCCGTGATCAAATAGAGTGTTTCTATCTGGGTTCGCACAGATTCCAGTTCAGTCGCCGCCTTGAACGGATCGGAACTGAGTAATTCGTTGCGCGCAAACTCGTAATTTTGCGTTTCAACTGCGACGGTTTGATCGACCTCTTCGATCATTTGCTGAGCGCGGCCGACCAAAGCCTGCTCGCCGATTATGTTTTCCTCAGCGGCAACCAATCCGATTGCAGCAATCTCGGCAATTTCCGCCTGGGACTGCAATTCGCCAGCAAACGCGCCCTCTGTGACAAGCGTATTGAGCGCAAGATTGCGCAGGAAATCGCGGTAGACCTGACCATCGGCAGTTGGCAGCGGTTGAATTTCACTATTTTCGCCAATGCGCGTGGCTTCCGAGGCCGCCGCGCCACCAGTGTAACCAATCGTCTCGAAACCACCGGCTGGCAAATTGAACCAATCGTCAACAGCTTGTACAAAATCAGCGCTGGTCGTGGCGGCAGCCGTCGCGAGCCTGAGATCTGCTAAAATAACGTCCGGATCCGCGATGGGTGGAGTATCACTTGCAATCCCTGATAGCAGATAGCGGCCACCCGACGCGGTATTCAGCTTCGCAATCGCATCATTGAACCGTGTCCCGGCATCCGCCAGCAACGGAGAGCTGGCGATATCAGGATCAAGTGGGATACGCGCCAGAATCTCTGCCCCCAGACCGGAAATGGAATCGGCAATCGTCTGGAGCGATGTTTGCGCTGTGTCAAATTGCAAGGACGCCGCCGATCTGACCGAATTGAACCCCTCGATCAAGGACAGCGATCTTTCGATCCCGGACAATGCGGAAAAGTCACCGCGCACCGCTGCGTTCGTGTCCGTAATTCTGCCCGAAGCAATCTCGGTGGTCAGGCGCGTTTGTTCGTTTTGAAGCCGTGCTGATTGGCGGCTGAGAACCAGACTGTTCGCAAGATCGCCTACGGAAGAAAAGTTCATTCTAGATCCTCAAAATTGTGTCCAGCATCTCGTCAACGGTCGTGATGACCCTGGCATTTGCCGCGAATGCCTTTTCGACGAGCAATAGGCGCTGAAGTTCCTGATCGGTGTTCACCCCTGCGCGCAGCTCAGATTCCGTGAATTCTGCGACCTGGGCGGCTGCGAATGACTGCTCCGCCATTGCGTTGGTGCGCGACAGACCGATCTCCGACAAAAGATCGGACAGAATAGATGCGCTTGAACCGGATCTCAGGAACGTTCCCGAAACGGGCTGTTGAGAAAGATCGAGCCTGTCTGACATCGCCTGCAGCAACCCGTTTTCGCCGACGGGGCCTTCTGTGATGGCCCCAAGACCATCCCGTAGACGCCAGATCGCACCACCTTGTTCAGCGTCAACCATGGCGTTCAACGACAGACGGTTTGAAAGACCAACCTCGTCCAAAGGATCGAATGCGGCACCACGGTCGGTGAATAGTCCGGGATCACCGGGCAGCAATGTTGTATCCAGGGCCGGGTCTGCAAATCGTTCCACGAGGTCTCTGGAATAGGCATCAAGTTGAGATTGGCTGTTTGTCGCGAGGATGTCACGGACATCAAACAGCGCCGAAAGCGACCCTCCGGAAATCATCGCGCGCCCGTCCCCGAAGGAGCTGCCCGCGCCGGTTATTGTCAATTCAGACAGAGACCCGGCTTCGATGGTCATATCAGGCGTGATGGTCGGTGTTGCGCTGAAAGCAAGCTCAGCCGCATTGTCATCCAGAAGGATCGACCCGTTCGCGGTAATCAGCGCGACTTTTCCATTGTCTCTTTGCAACTCCCTAACAGGGATGATCGACGTGATCTGATCGATCTGTTGCTGGCGCTGGTCCATCAAGGTTGCAGTATCGCCGCCTGAATAACTGCGTTGCGCGATTTCTTCGTTCAGCTCTTTGACCCTGACCAGCGCATTGTTCACCGTGGTGATCTGGACCGCGATTTGCTGGTCGGCAGATTGACGTGCTTCCTGGATTGTTGCGGCGATCGCATTGATCTTTTCGGTCATTGCATTTGCAGTGTTGAAAACGGATTGCAGGTTTTCCACACTCTGTGGTGCGCCGGAAGCTTCAACCAAAGCACTTTCAAAAGCTGCCAGTCGTGCGGAAAGCGAGCCGGGTTGCTCTGGTGTGCCGAACGCGTCCTGTATCCCTTCGAAGTAGAATGCGGATGTCGCATAGGATCCAAGTTCTGCATCTGCCAAACGGCGATCATTGATCGCCGCCTGGTCTACGTTTCTGTCGATCCCGGTAATTCGGACCCCGGCACCACTGGTCCCATTGGCAACCGATCCAAGTTGAATATCTCGTCGCCCGTACCCTTCCGTATTGGCATTGGCGACATTCGACGAGATCAGTTCCGCGGCGCGCGTCGCCGCGGTTAAGCCTGACACGGCGTTCGCAAGGGTGCTGGCGATACTCATTCAGACCTCCTTGGGGTCGTTACCGGTTTAACGTTTGATATTGGTAGTTTCCTGCAACATCTCATCCACGGTCTGGATGACCTTCGCGTTGGAAGAGTAAGCGCGCTGCGTCTGGATCAACTGGGTTAGTTCGCCCGCGACATCTGTAGTAGATTCCTCCAGAGCGAAGCCGACAATGTCGCCTGTCGGTCCATCACTTGCATCCCAAAGGAAGAAGGAGCCGCTTTCGTTGGATGGGCGGTAGGTCTGGTTGTCCAAAGCGATCAGGCCATTCGGGTTTGGCAAATCCACAAGCGGGATCTGGTAGACCGTCCGGGTAATGCCAATGTCGAATGTCGCTTGGACAAAACCATTGGAATCCACATCTACAGAGATCATGTTGCCGACCGGAGAGCCGTCTTTGGTGATCTGCGTCGGTGCAAAGCTGTCGGAAAGTTGCGTAATTCCAGTGCCTTCGTTCAGGCCGCCAATGGTGATCTCCAAAGGTCCGCCCGCCACGTCGACGTTGAAAGAACCTGTGCCAGGAACATAGGGGTCTCCCGCGCCCCCTACCGGTTGGGTCACACTCAACAAGGTGCCGCCGCTGGCGCGTGAATCGTCAAATGTCAGGATATATTCGCCAATAACCGCGTTGGCAGCAGCGGAATCTCGTAACTCCATCGTCCACTGGTTGCTGGCCGGGCCAGTTGCCGGCACGACCGGTGTATAGGTGACAAAGACGTTTTGTGATGTTCCGAGGTTGTCAAAATATTCGACCGAAAGCTCCAGCGGATCACCAGATGCACCAACCTCTGTTTCGGTCGCAGGCAGGTTGACGCCTAGGTTCATCCGGGTCGTCGGCTCCCCCGCGAATTGGTTCACATTGATCCGGATCGGCTCCAACCCGTCGGAGGTATCTCGGGGGTTTGTGGGAACGGTCCCATCTGCGGCCGCAGGCCAACCGAGCAAAACCATCCCGGTTTCAGACTTCAGGTAGCCCTGGCTATCGGTACGGAACGACCCCGTCGTCATCAGACGAAAGGGAATGTCCGTGCTTTCGAGGTTTAGCGCCGCTTCGGTCGTAACCGGAATAAAACCACGGCCTCTGACCGCGAGATCCGTCGAATTGTTTGTCGTCAACAAGCTTCCGGGTTGGTCGATCAGGCGTTGTGACGTCACACGAACACCGCCTGCCGAATACTGACCGGTTCCGTTGGAGATAACCAGCGAGTGAAAACTCGTCTCTGCGCGCTTGTAACCAAAAGTATTGGAGTTCGCGATGTTGTCAGAGATCGTTGAAAGCCTGCTTGCGTTCGCGGCCAAACCAGCCACGCCTGCATTGAGGGACGATGAAATTGTCATGGTTGCGCCTTTCTGCTGCATCCTTGTATTGGGTGCAGCTTTGACGGAACCAACTTAACACCGGACTAACAGATAAAATGCGAAACAGTTTTCGACGCTAGATGTCATCGCGCAGCAGCACGATCTCCAGGCGGTTATTGCGAAAGGCCATCGTGTTGGACAGCAACGGCTTTTGCTGGCCATAGCCGATCACCCGCTCCACCCGTTTGGGCGGCAGGTTTTCCGCCTCCAACAATTTCCTCATGGCATG
This sequence comes from uncultured Rhodobacterales bacterium, assembly GCA_964352105.1. Lineage (GTDB taxonomy): Bacteria > Pseudomonadota > Alphaproteobacteria > Rhodobacterales > Rhodobacteraceae > Litoreibacter. The sequence goes on from CAYGQQ010000008.1 coordinate 41,845, forward strand.
TGCCCGGTTGACCGACAGGTCCCAAGCGGGGTTTTCAAGTTGAAGCTGGCTATACGTACGTGTGTGGCCGGCAAAAGAGACGCGGTTTTCAACGATCATCAATGTATCGCTCAACAATCTGGAGATTTCCCGCAGAATTTCTGTGGGTTGGTCGGTCTCCGGCTCAAACAATGGATCGCTCTCAATATCGAAAATTTCGATGACGATGCCTTCGTCTGTGACCCGCGTGATAATGTGCTCCAGCGCCATTTCAGCGACCAGACTTTCCCCGCCCTTGCCCGCGAGACCAGCCTGAACTGCCCGCAAAAGCTCTTCATCTGACAGTTCCGCACCGCCTGTAGCGGCGTCTTCCTCTGTCCCGGCATCTGCTTTCAGCTTGAGGTCCACGAAACCGCCAGAGCCCGATTGCGACAAGGTTTTTTCCGACATCAGACTGTCGCCGGAAAATGCGCCGTCACCGCCGCCGGACACACGCGCAACAGCAATCGTCGGGCTGAAATAGTCGGCCAAACCCTTACGCTGCGTTTCCGTTGTCGCATTGAGTAGCCACATCAGCATGAAAAATGCCATCATCGCGGTCACGAAATCCGCATAGGCCACTTTCCATGCGCCGCCATGGTGACCACCACCGGCGATCACCTTCTTGCGCTTGATGATGATCGGTCTTTGTGCGTCGTCAGACATCGCCACATCCTTGCATTTGCAGGGCTGGCATAGCGGCGGTGCGTGAAAGTCTGCTTAACACGGTCGAGGTTTTTAAGCGGTCTTTGCTAGAAAACCAGGTTCAGCATCGTCAGGGACACAATCAGAAACAGGATTGTCATGATGCCGCCGCTTTTGACAAAATCGATGACCTTATAGCCCGCAGGTCCCATGATCAGGGCGTTCACCTGATGCGTCGGAATGATGAAGCTGTTTGACGTTGAGATTGCGACCGTCAGCGCAAAGACCGCGGGATTTGCGCCCGCTGCCACAGCGATGGACACCGCAAGCGGCACCAGCAAAACCGTCGCGCCGACATTGGACATGACCAGCGAAAATACGGTCGCGAGGATCGCCACACCAGCTTGCAAAGCGAGGATCGACCAGCCGTCAAGCAGCACGAGAATTTGCTGGGCGATCCAGACGGCTGTGCCGGTATTCTGGACGGCTTGCCCAAGCGGGATAAGGCTGGCCAGCAGAAAGACCGTGTTCCAGCCGACGGCGCGGTAGGCCTCATCGATGCTCAGAACACGGCTCAGCATCATGCCGACGGCTCCGACCAACAGACAGAGCGACAGACGAATATCCGTAAACAGGATCAGCAATATGGAAATTGCAAAGAACAGCAGAGCCCAGCTGACCTTCTGCGGCCGCAGCTCCTCTTGCGGGAAGTCTGAAGTCACAACGATGAAGTCCTGACTGCGCTTGAGCCGGGCAAGGTTTTCCCACTTGGTATGGGTAACCAACATGTCGCCCGCTCTGAATTCAACCAGCCCGATCTGTGTCGGCATATGCTCTTCGGTGGCGACATGGCTCAGCGTCTCTTCGCCACGGTGAATGGCCAGAAGGCTGAGACCATAGGTCTTGCGCAGCACCAATTCGCGCGGGCATTTGCCGATCAGCGTGCTGTCAGGCGGGATCACGATCTCGGCGATGCCGGCATTGGTCGTGGCAAATTCCTCCGCGAAAACGTCAAGTCTGGGATGAATTCTCAACTTGTATTTCTCGGCAAAAGCCGTGACCACGTCGGACTTTCCGATGATGGCCAGACGGCAGGGCGCTGCGATCTCGGCGGTCAGGATCTGTACCATGGAGATTTTGCCGCGGTAATAGGTGGAGATGATATAAAGCCCGTTTTCCTGATTGATATCAGCCAGTATTTGGCCAACCAGCGGGCTGTTTGCGGGCACATCGACCTCGAACACATTGGCGTCCAGCCCGTAGACCCGCTTGAGGTAATCTGCCGTTCCGCGCCCTTTAGAGGCATCAAGCCGGGCCGCGTTGCCTGGCAGTACCCAGCGCCCCAGCAGCAGGAAATACAAGATGCCCGTCGTAATCAAAGCCAACCCGATCGGGGCCACGGAGAACAGGCCGAACGGTGCCATCTGCTGGTCCGCTGGCAACCCTGAATTTGCGGACATGATCAGATCATTGAGCAAGATCAGCGGCGAAGAGCCCACCATGGTCATCGTGCCGCCTAGAATTGCGCAGAACCCCATGGGCATCAAAAGCCTGCTCAGCGGAATGTTTGCGCGGGCGGAAATGCGGCTGACCACAGGCAGGAACAACGCGGCCGCACCGACATTTTGCAGGAAGCTTGAAATGAAACCAACAGTGCCGGACACGATCGGCAACACGCGCGCCTCACTGGTGCCACCATATTTCAGGATGGTCGCGGCGACCTTGTTCATCAAGCCGGTCTTGTCAAGGCCCGCGCCCACGATCATCACTGCGATAATTGATATGACTGCGTTTGACGCGAACCCGTCAAACAGATGATTAACGTCGGCCAGATCCTCCAGACCCGGCATGTAGCTCAGGATACCGATCAGAACCAGGATCAGAATGGCTGACAGATCGATCCGCAGAATCTCGGTGACAAACAGCATGACAGTGAAACCAAGCAGTGTCAGGACGACGCCCATCTGAAAGGTAAAGACTATTTGTTCCAAATGTTCACACCGCTGATTTTGTTAGCACAGTGAGTAACATTTAGTCGCAAATGCCCAGCCTGTTAATCGTTTCTTGCTCAGTGGTGTCCGCATGAGAGGCTTTTGGGTGACCATCTGCCCCATAACGGATGACATGCCCGGCCGCATAAAAGTTGTGGACATGATTTTCTGTCTGAAAGATATTCCAATTTAGAACAAATAGTGAACATATAGGAAGGTGTATGGAAAACGATTCTTCATATGGGCAGGTGCTTCACTTGCCGAAACGCAAGGCGTTGACCGACCGGATCAAGGCAGATCCGGCGCGCAATCCTGCCTTGACCGACATCTTCCCATTGCATCCGTTCGACCCCTCCGCGACCGGGTTTTTACTGTCGCTTCTGCCCGAAACCACCCGCCCTGCCTTGTGGATACAAGACCGCGCCTCGCGTCAGGAAAATGGCCAGCTTTACGGACCAAGCCTGCCCGGCTTCGGGATGGACCGCCCGGTGTTGCAGGTCCATGTCAGCCATCCCCGCGATGTTCTTTGGGCGATGGAGGAAGGCGCTGCCTGCGCCGGCCTGTCTGCGGTCATCGGCGAGGTTCACGGCGGCCCTGCGGTGCTGGATTTCACCGCGACCAAACGGCTTGCCATGCGGGCAGAGGCTTCGGGCGTGCCGGTCTTTCTGATCCGCTCCGGCGATCCCGGCGGCTTGAGTGCCGCGCGCGAACGTTGGCGGGTCGGGGCCTTGCCTTCGCAACCCGACCCGCTGGATGCGCAAGCGCCCGGCGCGCCTCATTGGGATGCAGAACTGTTTCGCGCCCGCAACCGCCGTCCCGGACGATGGCGTGCACACTATGAGCCCGCCGCTGAAAGAGCAGCGGATCGTCTCCGTCTGGTTCCCCGCACTGACGATCGAGCGCTGGAAGCGGGTGATCAGTCAGTACCGCACCGCCCCCGGGCCTGAGGTTCCGGTTGTTCTGACGCGTGACGGGCCGCATGGACCGGTCATTCACGCTGTCAGCCAGGCTGCGCGCGACCGCGGGATCACCACCGGTAACCGTGTCGTCGATATGCGCGCGATCCATCCCGATCTGCATGTCGAAGAGGCCGATATCGCCGGGGATCAGGCTTTGATGAAGCGGCTTGAGCACTGGTCCCGTCGCTGGTGCCCGTGGAGCGTTCTGGACCCGGATGAAGGGCTGATCCTCGATGTCACGGGGGCCACGCATCTGTTTGGCGGCGAGGCCGCCTTGCTGCGCGATATCTGCAACCGCTTTGCCATGCAGGGGCTGAGCGCGCAGTTGGCCATGGCCCCCACGCGCGGGGCCGCACAGGCTTTGGCGCGGTTTGGCCCGCAAGGCTCTATCTGCACTGGTGCTGATCTGGCCGCGAAGCTTAGCCCGCTGCCCGTGCGGGCCTTGCGGCTGGACATGGCCACGGCACAGTTGCTGGACCGGTTAGGTCTGAAAACCATCGGCGCGCTTTGTGATGTCCCGCGCACGGCGCTCATGCGCCGCTTTGCAACACTGGCCCAAGACCGCAATCCGCTGATCTTGCTGGACCGTGCTTTGGGCAAGGCTGCCGATCCGCTGAACGCCCCTCCTGATCCGCTGCACTTCATGGCACGCGCACGTCTGCCAGAACCTGTGATCGACCCCGTCCCACATCTCAAGAAACTGGCCGAGGATCTTTGCACGCAGCTTGCCAAGGCGGAACAGGGCGCGCGCCAGCTGCGGCTGACGATCTACCGGATTGACGGGGAATGGCGCAGCGTTGAGGTGGCCACGGCACGTGCCAGCCGCGATCCGCTTCACCTGCTGCGGCTGTTTGACGGCAAGCTCGACGGGGTCGATCCCGGCTTCGGGTTCGATCTGCTGACATTTGAGGCTATACGCGTGGAGCCCGTCTCCCTGATCCAGGACAAGCTGGACGGCAAGCGTGATCCGGATGCCGATATCGCCAGCCTGCTCGACCGTCTGACCGCGCGGCTGGGCAAGGACAAGGTCACCTGGTCCGCATGGTCAGAAAGCCACAAGCCTGAGCGGGTGGAGACCCGTGTCCCCGCCCTGCAAGGCGCACCAGAGGCCCCTATGGCTGTCAGCCGCGACAGGCCCATTCGGATCCTCACCCCCGCCGAAGAGGTCACCGTGATCTATGCCGTGCCCGAAGGCCCGCCCTCGCAGTTTCGTTGGCGGCGGGTGCTGTACAAGACCGCGCGTTATGCCGGCCCGGAACGGATTGCGCCTGAATGGTGGAAGGACCGCCCCGGCAGTCGCCTGCGCGATTACTACAAGATCGAGGTGCAGGATGGTCGGCGGTTCTGGCTTTACCGTCAGGGCCATTTGCATGACAGACGTGGTGACACGCCGCGCTGGTTCGTCCACGGGTTCTTCGCCTGATGCCGCTGCAGGAAGGACATAAGCGCCGCACCCTTGGCCATGACGAGGCGTTCACCCCGAACCCGCCCGCGCCTTACGTGGAGTTCGGCATGGCCAGTTGTTTCTCATTCCTGCGCGCGGCCTCAGACGCGGTTGATCTGACCGCCACCGCCAATCTGCTGGGCTATGACCGCATCGGCATTGCCGATCACAACACGCTGGCGGGCGTTGTGCGTATCCATACGGAGGCCGCGAAAGCCTGCGTCAGCCCTCTGATCGGGGCGCGTCTTGTGCTGATGTGCGGGGCGCAGCTTCTGGCCTATCCGCAGGACCGCGAGGCCTATGCAAGGCTGTCCATGCTCTTGTCTAAGGGCAAGATGCAGACCGTCGATGGCGCGTGGCAGGACAAAGGCGAGACGCATCTGACGCTGGAGATGCTGACCCACCACGCGCAAGGTCTGCACCTGATCGTGCTGCCGCCGGAAAATCTGGACCTGTTTGAGGCGGGCCTGCCCCGGCTGCTCAAGGCCCTGCCCGAGATGCGCTATATCGGGGCGACGTTTCTTTATCGTGGCGATGATCGCGCGCGGATCAACCGTCTGGATGGGCTGGCGCAAAAACATCGGCTAGCGATCTTTGCCACCAATGATGTGCTTTATCATGCCCCCGACCGCCGCCCGCTTCAGGATGTCATGGTCAGTATCCGCGAAGGTGTCACAGTGCCCAAAGCAGGCTTCCTTCTGGAAGCCAATGCAGAGCGGCACCTGAAATCTCCGTCCGAGATGTGCCGCCTGTTTTCTCAATGGCCCCACGCGATTGCCGTCACCCGCGCTTTGGCCGACCAGATCACCTTCTCTCTGGCTGATCTGAAATATGAATATCCACACGAGATCGTGCCCGAAGGACGCACCGCGCAGGAAGAGTTGGAGAGGCTCACCTGGGAAGGCGCAGACATCCGCTACCCGGACGGTGTGCCAGACCATGTTATCCAGACGATCCACAAGGAATTCGACCTGATCAAAAGCAAGAAAATCGCCCGGTATTTTCTGACCATCCGCGACATCGTGCGGTTTGCTCGCGAAGAGGCCGAGCCGCCGATCCTGTGTCAGGGGCGCGGGTCTGCTGCGAACTCTGCGGTGTGCTTTTGTCTGGGCGTCACCTCGGTCGATCCCAACGAGCATGACGTGCTGTTCGAACGCTTCCTCAGCGAGGAACGCGACGAGCCACCTGATATCGACGTGGACTTTGAGCATGAGCGCCGCGAAGAGGTCATCCAGTACATGTATGACAAATACGGCCGCCACCGCGCCGGGCTCTGTGCAACGGTGATCCATTACCGGCCTCGGTCCGCGATAAGGGAGGTCGGCAAGGCGATGGGGTTGTCGGAGGACGTGACCTCCAAACTGGCGGGTACCGTCTGGGGCAGTTTTGAGGGGCAGATGGATGACAGCCGCGCCAAGGAAGCCGGCTTGGATCTGTCCGATCCCTATCTGCGCATGGTCTTGAAACTGGCCAAGCAGATGATCGGCATGCCGCGGCATTTGTCGCAACATGTGGGCGGGTTCATCCTGACCGAACGCCCTCTGACCGAGATCGTGCCCATCGGCAATGGCGCCATGCCCGAGCGCAGTTTTATCGAGTGGGACAAGGACGACATCGACGCGTTGCAGATTTTCAAGGTCGACGTGCTGGCCTTGGGGATGCTGACCTGCATTGCCAAATGTTTCGATCTGCTGGAGGCCCATCACGGCGATATCTTCGAACTGGCCACAGTGCCGCCAGATGACACGGCGACGTATGACATGCTGTGTGCAGGCGACAGTCTGGGGGTGTTTCAGGTGGAAAGCCGGGCGCAAATGGCGATGCTGCCCAAGCTGCGCCCACGTGTGTTTTATGATCTGGTGATCGAGGTCGCCATCGTGCGCCCCGGTCCCATTCAGGGCGACATGGTGCATCCCTACCTGCGCCGTCGCCAAAGGATCGAGGCGGTGAATTACCCCGCCCCCGGTCCCGAACATCCGCAAGATGAATTGCTGAAAATTCTGGGACGCACGTTGGGGGTGCCGATCTTTCAGGAACAGGCCATGAAGATTGCGATTGATGCGGCCAAGTTCTCTCCCAAAGAAGCCAATGAGTTGCGCAAGGCGATGGCCACGTTCCGGTCTCGGGGGACCATTGGCACCTTGCAGGAAAAGATGGTCGGGCGGATGACCGCGCGGGGCTATGATCCGGTCTTTGCGGAACGCTGCTTCAACCAGATCAAGGGCTTTGGCGAATACGGGTTTCCCGAAAGCCATGCCGCCAGTTTTGCCAAGCTGGTCTATGTCTCCAGCTGGATGAAATGCCACTACCCGGCGGCCTTTGCCTGCGCGCTCTTGAACTCTCAACCCATGGGGTTTTACGCACCGGCCCAGATTGTCCGCGATGCGCGCGATCACGGGGTGGAAGTGCGGCCCGTCGACGTGAATTACTCCGATTGGAACTGCACACTGGAGCCTTGCGAGACCGGGTTTGCCTTGCGCCTTGGACTGCGCCAGATCGACGGGATGCGCCAGGAAGCCGCTTTGCGGATCATGGACCGGCGCGAGACGCCCTACCCCAACGTGGCAGATCTGAAATCGCGGGCGGGGTTGGACGCAGGATCGGTACGCAGGCTTGCCGCGGCCGATGCGATGCGCAGCATGGGGATCGACCGCAGGCAGGCGCTTTGGCAAACACAAGCGCTGAAAGACGCCCCGGCCTTGCCGATCTTCGATCATGCGAATGCGGAAAGCCACGGTGCCGACCCAGAGGTCACCTTGCCAAAAATGCCGAAAGCTGAACATGTCGTGGCGGACTATCAGACCCTGCGCTTGTCCTTGAAAGCGCATCCGCTGTCCTTCTACCGGCTCAGCTTGCAGGGCCAAGGGTTTGCGGCGACCTCTGATCTGCCGGATATGCGCCACGGGCAACACGTGTCGCTTGCAGGCTTGGTGCTGGTGCGCCAGAAGCCCGGCAGCGCCAAGGGCGTGTGTTTCATCACATTGGAGGACGAGGTCGGGGTCGCCAATCTGGTGATCTGGCCCGCGCTTTTCAAAACCTATCGCCCGACGATCATGTCGGCGCGCCTTATGGTGGTGCATGGAAAAGTGCAGACCGACGGGCGGGTGATCCATATCGTGGTTGATCGCGTGGAAGACCGCAGTGACCGTCTGGCGCGACTATCCGAGGCGGACCTGCCTGAGACCACCGTGCGCGGGGATCACCCGACCCATCCCCTGCCAAGTCAGGTGGGCGCGCGCAGGCATCCGCGCAATGTGCGCATCATCCCGAAATCACGCGACTTTCACTAGCCTGCGTTAAAGCTTATTGACCGGGACTTTCAGCGTCATATTGCCAGCATCGTCCGTCGGAACTTCGCCCGCCCGGATATTGACCTGCAGCGACGGGATAATCAGCTTAGGCATGTCCAAAGTCGCGTCGCGGTCTTCGCGCATCTTGATGAACTCGTCTCGGGTCACACCACCTTTGACATGTATGTTCTCGGCTCGCTGCGCGGCCACGGTGGTTTCCCATGCTATCGCTCTGCCGCCCGGACCGTAGTCGTGGCAGACAAACAGGCGCACCTGATCCGGCAAGCTCAAAACCCGTGTGATGGAATCAAACAGCTGACCGGCATCCCCGCCCGGGAAATCCGCCCGCGCGGAGCCGCCATCGGGCATGAACAGCGTATCACCCGCGAAGGCCGCATCCCCCATCACATGCACCATGCACGCAGGCGTATGGCCGGGCGTATGCATCGCAAAACAGTCCATTTCGCCAATTTTATAGGTCGCCCCATCGGCAAACAGCGCGTCAAACTGGGAACCATCGCGCTGAAATTCTGTGCCGTCGTTGAAGATCTTTCCGAAGGTCTCCTGAATGGTCTGAATATGCTCCCCAATACCAATCTTACCGCCAAGCTTCTGCTGAATATAAGGCGCGCCGGACAGGTGATCCGCGTGGACATGGGTCTCAATGATCCATTCAAGCGTGAGCTTTCGGGCCTTAATAAAGGCAATCATTTCATCGGCGGAAGTATAGCTCAACCGCCCCGCCGCATAGTCGAATTGCATGACTGCATCGACAATGGCACAGGCATCGCTTGCTGGGTCCTGCACAACATAACTGATTGTATTTGACTGCGCGTCGAAAAACGGCGTCACAACTGGTTTCTGATCGAGTGAGACGGTTGGAATATCCATGGAGCCCCCTATTGTTACTGATGCGATCATAGCTTCTAAGACCGTATTGCGAATTCCCTTTTCTGAAAAGAAATTTGGATCCACCTAGATCGAAAGTCGCGCGCGAAGAAGCGCCGTCGCCGCGTCGAAAGGTTTAAGCTGGCCCTCTGCCCTGGCCGCGAGTTGAGCTCCTTCCAGCAGCGAAAGCATGGCCGCGGCTTCCTGCGTTTCGTCTGCAACTCCTTGAACCGTCCCATCGAATTTGGCCTTCTCAAAGGCACCGCTGATCCATTCGATCATCATTGCCCGAAACCCACGGATTTCTCGCAGAGCTTCCTCGGAAAGGCTTTCGCGACTGGCAGACAGCGCGACACAAAGACACAGGCTTGAGCCGTCGTTCAAAGCACTACGATAATGACCCACCAGCGCGTTGAGCTGTGCGGCCCCCAGATCATGCGCAGCATCAATCTCTCTGCAGGCCGCTGCAGTTCCGTCTCGATACTGCTTCATCATCTCCACTGAAAGCGCGGCTTTGGTCGGAAAATGATGGTGAATACTGGCCTTACGGATACCGACATCATTCGCGAGATCGGCATAGCTGAACCCGTCAAATCCGTTCTGCCGCGCGGCACGCTCGGCCGAAGCCAGCAAAGCAGCTTTCGTATCGATTGTCCCGGTCTTCCTGCTCATTTCAAATCCTCCACGGCATTTTCAGCGGCCTCCAACGCACCTTCAAGAAAGCCGCCGAATTCGCGGGCAACTTCGGTTCCCCCAAACCGTATGTTTCCGTCCCAGATGTCTTTGTATTCCGGTGGCATGCCGTAGCGTGGATGCTCAAACAGCGGTTCGTGGTCGCGTGGCGCAGCGGTAAAGGGGTCCGCTGCCCAGTCTTTTATTAATAATTGGTTCGGGTTGCCAGCCGAAGGGCCAAACATCCGAACCAACTGGTCCAGTACCTCGCGTTTCAGGTGTTCAACATCACCTCGACCCTGCGCCGGGACGCCGATGAAACCGAAAAGCGCAGACAATTCTCCGTCGATAGGCGACGCATCGTGAATTTCTACCATTGGCCCGCGTCGGCTGATTGCATCCCCGGACAACCCAGCCTCTCGCCAGAAGTCCTTGCTATAGACCGCAACCGCTTTCGCTTGCCCAGCCATCCAGGTTGGAGTGTCGGCCATTCGTTGTATTTGGTTTGCCTGAAGAGCCGGAGAGAAACTGATCTGGCTGGCAACAATTCGCGGCGGAAGGGCCAACACGACCTTGTTGCAGATGAATTCTGCTCCTCCAACCGCCGAGGCGGTGATTTTGGAGCCCTGACGGACCAGTTTTTCGATTTCGGTATTCCGGTGCAAGCGTGTGTCGGGGAGTGCCCGAACCAACGCATCTGCCAACGTACCCAGCCCGCCTGCGATGCGAAACGACCCCTGCATCGGCGCGTAGCCCTGGCCGTGTTGCACATTTCCGTGCTGATCCTCGAAAACAAGCATCCCTCGGGAGAATTGCTCAAAGCGAGTGAGGGAAAACCTGTCGACCAAGTGTGCAACGCGAGGTTGTCCGGGCCAGTACCAAGCAGGCCCCAGATCAAATTGCTGGCCGGCAACCGCTTCCGTTTTGATCCGCCCACCAAGCCGGCTCCGCGCCTCGACGAGATGGAAATCACGCCCCGCCTGGTGCAATAGATCTGCCGTTCTCAGACCGGCGAGACCACCACCAATGATCAGAATGTCGGTTTTCATAAAACGTCTGCCAGACGGCCCAAATCGACTAGACCGCCGGAGGTTTCGCGTACGGAATATGGCCAGTTTTCATCCAAAGCGTTGCGCCATCCGGACCCGCTTTCGCGTTCAATCGCGCGGTTTCGGGCAGGCGCAGCCAGCTGCCTTTGCGTAGCAAGTCGCCGTCTTCCTCAAACGTGCCGGACAAGACCAATAGTTCTCCACCGCCGTCCAACGGGTCGGTTAGGGTCTGGTTCGGTTCAAGTTTGTGGTAGGTGACACGTTCTTGCGCGTCTTCATGGAGAACCGCGTAGCCCTGCTTTGCCGCTGCGGCCATATCGACCCGAAACTGGGTGCGATCCGCCGGGTCAAACTGCCACAGTTTCACAAAGATCACGCAGCCATCCTCTGATCCCGGCGTATGGGACGTTGTTGGTGGGTTTCGCACGTAGGTACCTGCCGGAAAATCTCCATGTTCGTCCTGAAACACGCCGTCTAAGACAATGAACTCTTCGCCCCCCGTATGGGTATGGGCAGAAAACTTCGAGTTTGGTGCATAACGCACGATTGTCGTGGCCCGCGCGACCTCATCCCCGATCCGGTCCAGCATTCGCCGATCCACACCCGGCATTGGAGATGCAAGCCAGTCCACATCGTCAGAATGTACAAGTGCTCGGGCTGAAAAGTCTGAGTTCAGTTCCATTTCTCACATTCCTAAAGGGATGAATATCTTTTCACTACCTACTACATGGTAGTTAAATTCGCAAATCAAAATTTAAACTGGAGATATCCGCTCAACTCTTTGATAGAAAAGAAAAACGCCCCACGAGGCGATTTGGTCGCATTGGTTGCGGGAGTAGGATTTGAACCTACGACCTTCAGGTTATGAGCCTGACGAGCTACCGGGCTGCTCCATCCCGCGCCAATTGCGCAACCTCTGGTCAGTCATGAAGAGAGGTGCATCGAAAGAGAGATACGTTTCGTGTTCCTTATTAGGTTTGGCGGTGACCTACTCTCCCACGTCTTAAGACGCAGTACCATCG
>CAYGQQ010000009.1:0-3658 GCA_964352105.1 uncultured Rhodobacterales bacterium
ATATCCAGGTTTGGTATGGGCCGGATCTTTCACCCGATGGGACTTATGATGGCAACCAGATCGCTTTTTGTGCCACCGGCGAGATGGAGGCGATGACCAATGCGGAAAGCTACTACAGTGATCTCCTTGGTTATAAAGTTCAGTTTGTATCCGTTGCGACGGACAACGACAATCAGCCGATGCAATCGATCGAATTGAAAAACTCTGCTTATGAAGACAAGATAGAGCTAATTGGTATCTACCGCGACCCCGACGTCCTCGACACGTGGTTCTCATCGGGGCTCTGGCCCATTGGCACTCTGGGGTGGCCGGAAGACACCGACGCGCTTCAAAAATACTTCCCGACTTCGACGCTGATCACAGGTCAGGACATCCTGTTTTTCTGGGTGGCGCGGATGATCATGATGCAGCTGGCGGTCGTGGATAAAATCCCGTTCGACACAGTCTATCTGCACGGCCTCGTGCGCGACGCCAAGGGCAAGAAGATGTCGAAATCCACGGGCAATGTCATCGACCCGCTCGACATTATTGACGAGTTCGGGGCCGACGCGCTGCGCTTTACCAATGCGGCAATGGCCAGCCTTGGCGGTGCCCTGAAACTCGACACGCAACGCATCGCGGGCTACCGGAATTTCGGCACAAAACTGTGGAACGCCGTGCGCTTTGCAGAGATGAACGAGGTCTATACGGCCCGCGCTGCGGGGTCCGACAGAAGTCCGACGCAAGTCCGACAGGGTTCCGACGCGCAATTTACGGTTAACAAGTGGATCATCGGAGAGACGGGCCGCGTCCGTGAAACCGTCGATCAGGCGCTTGAGCAATACCGCTTCAACGACGCGGCATCCGCGCTTTACGCGTTTGTCTGGGGCAAGGTTTGCGACTGGTATGTGGAGCTGTCCAAGCCGCTGCTGCTGGATGGCTCAGACGCCGAAAAGGCGGAAACACGCGCGACGATGGCCTGGGTTCTTGATCAGTGCATGATCTTGCTGCACCCGATCATGCCCTTCATCACTGAAGAGCTTTGGGCCGCCACCGGCAGCCGCGCAAAGATGCTGGTCCATGCCGATTGGCCGATCTATTGCGCTGATCTTGTTGATGAAAATGCCGACCGCGAAATGAACTGGGTGATTGATCTGATCGACAGCATCCGCTCCGCCCGTGGGGAAATGCACGTGCCTGCGGGGCTGAAAATCCCGCTGGTTCAGGTTGGATTGGACGCGGCCGGCAAGACAGCTTGGGCCAACAATGAAGCGATGATCCTGAAGCTGGGACGTGTGGACAGCCTGTCTATGGCCGATGAAATGCCCAAAGGCGCTGTGACGATCACGGTCGCTGGCGGCACGTTTGCGATGCCGTTGGAAGGCATCATTGACGTGGCCGAGGAAAAGGCGCGATTGGAGAAAACGCTCGGTAAATTAGCCAAGGAAATCGGGGGCTTACGTGGTCGGGTAAACAACCCGAAATTCGCCGAAAGTGCGCCTGCCGAGGTCGTGGAGGAAGCCAAAACCAACCTCGCCGCCCGCGAGGAGGAGGAGGCGAAACTGAATGCCGCCCTCGCCCGTTTGTCAGAAATCGGCTAGGGTACAACCTTGTCGATCGCACGCATTGCGCCCAGCGATTTGTCATAGACCAGCGTCAATACGCGGCGGCCACCTGTTTTGGCGGCGATTTGCGGCAGGACCCTGACGGACCCGGCTGCCGCTGCGGCAGCGATGAAGCCGCGACGTGTGAGGTTGGGCATGAGATGCCTCCTGATGCGAACGATTCTCAGGTAAGCGCCGCGCCACCTGTTTTCAAGGCTTGCCCCTTTTCACCAAAACCGTTTGAGTAACGTCCATGTCAAACTACCGCTTCACCGACCTCGCCCAGTCTTTGCCCGCAAGTGTCCCCTTCGTGGGCCCTGAAACTCAGGAACGCCAACGCGGCGCGCCGTTTTTGGCGAGGCTGGGGGCCAATGAAAGTGTCTTTGGTCCCTCCCCCAAAGCCGTTGCGGCGATGAGAGATGCCGCGTCCGAGACTTGGATGTATGGCGATCCGGAGAATTACGACCTGCGCCATGCGCTTGCGCAACATCATGATATTAATATGGAAAATATCGTGGTGGGCGAAGGCGTCGACGGGTTGCTGGGCTATCTGGCGCGGCTCTTTGTGTCGCAAGGCGATGCCGTGGTGACCTCGGACGGGGCCTATCCCACGTTCAACTACCATGTCGCAGGGTTCGGCGGTGTCCTGCACAAAGCGCCCTATAAGGGCGACCATGAGGACCCGGCAGCGCTGCTGGATTTGGCCGCGAATACGCAAGCCAAGCTGATCTATATCTCCAACCCGGACAACCCGATGGGCACCTGGCACGAGGCGGCCGTGATCGAGGATATGATCGCAAATCTTCCCCAGGGATGCGTGCTGGTTCTGGATGAGGCCTATATCGATCTGGCCCCAGATGATGCCGCGCCACCGATCCGCACGATCAATCCCAATGTGATCCGGATGCGGACGTTCTCAAAGGGCTACGGAATGGCGGGTGCGCGTGTTGGATACGCCGTGGGGTCAGAGGAATTGATCACCGCCTTCAACAAGATCCGCAACCATTTCGGGGTCTCGCGGATCGCCCAGGCCGGGGCTTTGGCCGCGCTCGCAGATCAGGGTTATCTGATTGAGATGAAAACTAAATTTGCGATGTCCCGCGCGCGAATTGTCCATATTGCGCAGGAAAACGGGCTGGTGCCGCTGCCTTCTGCCACCAATTTCGTGACGATGGATTGTGGGCGCGACGGAGACTACGCGCGCCGGGTGCTTCAACATCTGATCGCGGATGGTCTGTTCGTGCGCATGCCCTTTGTTGCTCCGCAGGATCGGGCGATCCGGATCAGTTGCGGGACAGACGCGCAGCTTGATCTGGTCGCAGAGAAACTGCCCTCCGCGCTGAAAGCAGCCCAAACCTAACGCTATTTTGTCTTTTTCTTCAGAAATTTCGCGTTAGGCTAGGCCTGATCAGGTCGAGAAGGATGCGAATGCCAGACCCCCACAGACGCGAGGTTGAGGATTTCACCAAGCCGTTTCTGGCGATGATGTTTCTGGTGCTCTTCACCGGACTTTTCGTGCTTTGGGCGGCGTTTGGCTATGTCGCCTCTCTGGTATCAGGACTGGCGATGCATTTTGTGATCGACCGGTTGCCACGGCGTAACTAGCCGCGGACCGCACAGACCTTTGCAGCTGCCTCAAGCGCGCCGCCCCCATGTGGAATACCCAACGCCTTCATCCCCGCATCGATGCTGCCAAGGGTGCCAAGCAGCATATGGGAGTTGAGATGCCCCATGTGGCCGATCCGGAAAAACCCATCCGCATCAGGGTCTTCGTCGCTTTCCATGCCCAACCCGATGCCCAATGTGACGCCCGCTGTCTCCGTTAACCATGTCCGTAGCTGCGTACCGGCAGGGGCCCCGATCCTTACCGAGGTGACTGCATGGCTGCGCTCAGAAGGGTTGGCGATGTTCAATTCAAACGGGCCATCTGATGCCCACGCATCCGCCGCTGCCCAAACCGCATTGGCGAGAACCTCATGGCGTTTGATCACGGCCTCCAGGCCTTCTTCATGCACGATCATATCGAGCGCTTCGCGCAGCCCGTAGACGTGATGGGTTGGCGCGGTGCCGCACCA
>CAYGQQ010000009.1:3758-16384 GCA_964352105.1 uncultured Rhodobacterales bacterium
ACATAGACCGCCAGAACCGCTTTGATCTTGTGGTCTTTGTCTGCTTTGAGGGCCTGCTCTACCTTCTCGGGATCAACAGGCGCGCGCATGCCAAATTCGAGGATTTCGGTCTCAATCCCCATTTGCTGCGCCATTTCCGCCCAGCCATGGGCAAAGCGGCCCGTTGCCGGGACCAGAACTTTATCGCCGCGATTCAATGTGTTGGCAAGTGCTGCCTCCCACGCCGCGTGGCCATTGCCGATATACATCGCGACATGCCCGTCGGTTTTGGCGACCGCCTTGAGATCGGGCACCAACGAAGCCGTTACGTCAATCAGCTCCCCGGTATAGATATTCGGGGCAGCGCGATGCATTGCACGCAAGACCCGATCCGGTATGATCGAGGGCCCGGGAATGGCAAGAGTGTGGCGTCCGTTGGAAAGCGACATGGGATTCTCGGAAATTGTTGTCCCGCAAGAGCTAGATCGCAAGACGGCACAGGTCAATCAGCGCGGTTATCATCGTTTGTGATACGCGAGGGCAAGTTTTTGTGGGTCTGCACCCAGGAGGTAACGGGCAAGCGTCCACAGATTGCGCGCGCCACGATTTAACCAGCCGCTTTCAATGTATCTGCCTGCTCCGGTTGTGACGTAGCTGGGCAGCAAAACAAGCCTGCCTTTCAAGGCGCGCGCGATGGCCACATCTTCCATCAAAGGCTGGTCGGGATAGCCCCCAACTTGTTCATAGAGCGATTTGGAGATCAGCAAACCCTGATCCCCATATGGCAAACCAAACAGCTTGCTGCGAAAGTTTGCCCAGCCGGAGGTTACACGAGGAAACACCCCATCCTCTTGAAAACTCAACCGAAAAGCGGCCGCAGCTTCAGGGGTCTTAGACGTATGCACGCAAACCGCACCGACCCAATCCTCTGGCAGCACTGTGTCGGCATGCAGGAAAAGCAACCACTCGGCTTTTGCGGCCTCAGCGCCGCGGTGCAATTGACTACCCCGCCCTTTTGCGCCTTCCACCAAGGTTGCTCCGACATCATCGGCTAATTTCTTTGTGTGGTCGATGCTGCCCCCATCCGAGATCACAAGGTCGCGCACCACGCCTGCGGATAGCCCTGAGAGCAAACTGTCCAGCGTTGCGGGCAGTGTATCGGCCGCATTCAGCGTCGGGATCACGATAGAAAACTGTGTGTTCATCAGGTGGGGTCTGTTCAGGGCAGCGCGATTGCTTATATGTCTGATATCAGACGGCGACATGTCGTTTTAGCGAAGTTAGGACGAAGACGCAAAATGCCAGCAGAAATCGAGCCAGACCGTACTGTCTTGTCAATCACCGGCCCAGATGCAGAGGATTTTCTGCAGGGGCTTGTCAGCAATGACATCGCAAAATTGTCGAGCGGGCTGGTCTATGCAGCGATGCTGTCGCCACAGGGCAAATACCTCGCTGACTTCTTCTTGCTGCGCCAAGGTGATGCGATCCTTTTGGATGTGGCCGAAGGGTTGGCCGCGGGACTGCAAAAACGGCTGGGCATGTACAAATTGCGGGCGGATGTTGCCATTACCCCGACTGATACCGTGGTAACGCGCGGGCTTGGGTCCGTGCCTGAGGGGGCGTTTACTGATCCACGTCATACGGCCCTTGGTTGGCGCGCCTATGGGCAAAGTGGCACGCCTGGAACAACGGATTGGGATGCAATTCGGGTAGAGCATTGCATCCCCGAAAGCCTGATCGAGCTGATCCCCGATGACACCTACATTCTGGAAGCCGGCTTTGAGGTGCTGAGCGGTGTCGATTTCAAGAAGGGCTGCTATGTCGGTCAGGAAGTCACCGCCCGGATGAAGCACAAGACCGAGCTGCGCAAAGGCTTTCGGACCGTCCACATTGAGGGCGCGGCCCCGGTGGGCACCGACATTCAAGTAAGCGGAAAAACCATCGGCAAGGTCTTTACGCAATCAAATGGCAAAGCGGTTGCATATCTGCGCTTTGACAGGATCGCTGATGGGATGACAGCAGGCGACGCACGCCTTTGGGTCTAAGCATCGCTAAGCAAAATCAGTCGCGGGCGCGAATAACGCCCGCGAACTGCTCAAAAATCTCAGGGTTTGCCGCGATAAGGTGCCCGGTCTCGATCAGGTTCTGGCCTTCCCGCAATGGCTCCACGAAGCCGCCCGCTTCTTTGACCAGCAAAACACCGGCGGCGATGTCCCAAGGCTGCACGCCGCGCTCCCAATAGCCGTCATAACGACCGGCCGCGACATAGGCCAAATCAAGTGCAGCGGCCCCCCAGCGGCGCACGCCCGCGCATTGCGGCAAAAGCGCTGCGAAGTCTTTCAGAACAGCCGGCAGGTATTTGTTGCCGCCAAATGGCACACCCGTGGCATAAACCGTTTCTATCATTTTGTGACGCCCCGAGACCCGCAACCGCGCGTCATTCATCCAAGCACCCTGGCCTTTTTCGGCAAAAAACATCTCGTCTTTGGAGGGGTCGTAGATCACGGCGGAGACGATCTCGCCCTTATGTTCCAGCGCGATGGAAACGGCCCAATGCGGCATACCGTGCAGGAAGTTGGTTGTGCCATCCAAAGGGTCCACAATCCAGCGACGGGTCGGGTCTTCGCCTTCAATGGCATCGCTTTCCTCGCCGACCCAGCCATAGGTCTTGCGCGCGCCCATCAACTCCTCCTTGAGGATCTCTTCGGCGGCGATATCGGCCTTGGAAACGAAATCCCCCGCGCCCTTCATGGAGACCTGCAAATTTTCGACCTCGCGGAAGTCCTTGGCAAGGCTGCGGCCCGCCAAACGCGCGGCTTTCATCATCAGGTTAAGATTGGCACTGCCTTGCATTAAAGGTCGCTCCGATTTGAGGGGTCCGGTCGCGCGTATAGCGAGGCTGCGCCCAGAGGGAAAGAGCGAAGACGCATTGCGCCGCCCGCATCCGCAAACTAGCGTGCTGGAATGCAGGCAGACAGACCCATAATCGGCATCCTCTTGATGATTGGGTTTTGCGCGCTCGCGCCTTTGGGCGACTCGCTTGCAAAATTGCTGGGGCAAAAAATCCCGATCTTGCAGTTGGTCTTTGTACGATTTGCGGTGCAAACGGCGATCCTTGTGCCGCTCGTCTGGTTTCTTGGCCGCAGTTTTCGGCTGGCCCCGCGCGTTCTGCGGCTGACCTTCATCCGGACAGTGCTGCATATCATCGGCATTGCGGCCTTCTTCACAGCTTTGAAATATCTGCCCTTGGCCGATGCCATCGCCATTGCCTTCGTGATGCCATTCATCATGCTGATTTTGGGGAAATTCGTTCTGGGGGAAGAGGTTGGCACCCGCAGACTGGGCGCCTGTTGTGTGGGCTTTATCGGCACTCTCTTGGTGATCCAGCCCAGCTTTGCCGCTGTTGGGGCCCCTGCACTTCTGCCGCTTTTGGTGGCGGTGGTCTTTGCCTTGTTCATGCTGGTCACGCGCCAGATCGCGAAAGAGGCTGATCCGATTACTCTGCAAGCCGTCTCCGGGTTAATGGCGACACCGCTGCTTGCTCTGTTCTATCTCATCCCGGTCTTTGGCCCCGCAAATGACCAATCAGAGCTTTTGCGGGTTGTGGCCCCGGATTTGCCGGAGAGCTTGCTTTTGCTTACTATCGGGGTCGTGGGCACGGTTGCGCATCTGCTGATGACTTGGTCGCTGCGCTTTGCGCCCTCAGCCACTGTTGCCCCGGTCCAATACCTGGAAATTCCCTTCGCGACCATCATGGGCTACGTGATTTTTCGCGACTTTCCGAACGGTCTAGCGATGATCGGGATCGTGATCACGATGGCGGCGGGGCTCTATATCCTCAACCGCGAACGGCAGATCGCAAAGGTTACGCCCGCTGCAGTTTGACGGGTTCCGACCGGGCCAGGCGGATCACGTTTGACATGAAGGGCTTAGACGTATCCTCGACGCGGGTCGCGGCGTAGAGCCGTTTGGTGCGGCCCTCTTTGGTGAGTGGCCGCGTGACATAGTCGGAATTGTAACGCACTTCCCGCACGACCCAGTCCGGCAGCACCGCCACACCGCGATTGGACGCCACCAATAGCAAGATCACAGCGGTCAGTTCCACCTGCCGCATCGCACGCGGCTCAACACCCGCAGGGATCAGCAATTCGGTAAAGACATCCAGCCGGGTGCGATCCACCGGATAGGTAATCAACAGCTGATCTTTCAGGTCATCGGCCACGATAAAGTCCTTTTGCGCCAGAGGGTTCTGGGAGGAGGCCACAAAAACCGGCTCGTAATCAAACAGCGGTGTAAAATCCACGCCCGGCAGGTCTTCTGGGTCAGAAGAAACGACCAGATCGACCTCTTCGCGCAGCAGCGCAGGAAGCCCATCAAAGCTCAGGCCCGGACGAATATCGACGTCAATGTCCGGCCACGCCTTGCGGAAGCCTTCGAGCACCGGAAACAGCCATTCGAAACAGGCATGGCATTCAATTGCGATGTGCAGACGACCGGTTTTGCCTGATCTGAGCGACAGGAAATCTTCCTGCAACGCCTCCACCTCTGGCAGAATTTTCTCTGCCAGCTTCAGAAGTTTCATCCCCGCTGGCGACAGTTTCATCGGTTTGGATCGGCGGATGAACAGCTCCACCCCCGCCTGCTCTTCTAGCCCTTTGATCTGATGGCTCAATGCGGATTGGGTAATGTGAAGCTGATCGGCCGCCTTGGCGAGCCCTCCGGCCTCGTGGATTGCTTTGACAGTGCGAAGGTGGCGGAACTCTAAATGCATATCGTGCTCATAATAATCTTGAATGTTATGAATTTGTTTCACAACCTCGACTGTGAGACAAGAGGGCACATCTTGCACGGAGCTATTTGATGCCTGCCCCCAACGTCTCATTTGAATTCTTCCCACCGCAATCCCTGCAAGCCAGTTTCCGGCTGTGGGAGACCGCGCAAACGCTTGCGCCGCTTGACCCAAGTTTCGTATCGGTCACCTATGGCGCCGGTGGCACGACCCGGCAATTGACCCATGAGGCCGTGACGGCCTTGCAGGCGAATATGGGGCTGAAGGTCGCTGCGCATTTGACCTGTGTCGACGCGACACGCGAAGAAACACTCGCAATTGCGGATACTTACGCTGAAACCGGCGTGACCGACATTGTGGCCTTGCGCGGCGATGCCCCGAAAGGATCAGACAGGTTTACCCCGCACCCGGACGGCTTTGCATCCTCGGTGGAGTTGATCGCCGCACTTAAGGCCCGCCACGATTTCACGATACGCGTCGGGGCGTACCCGGACATCCATCCTGAGGCCCGCGACCAGAAAGCAGACATCGACTTTCTCAAACGCAAGTTCGATGCCGGCGCTGACGCCGCCATCACGCAGTTCTTCTTTGAGGCAGACACGTTTTTCCGGTTCCGCGATGACTGCGCGGCGGCAGGGATCGAAAACCCGATCGTTCCGGGGATCCTCCCGATAGAAGATTGGGCAAAGACGCGCAATTTTGCGACCCGCTGTGGGGCCACCATCCCGGCTTGGCTGGAGGATGCGTTCGGGACCGCCATTCGAGATGGCCGCCACGACCTGCTGGCAACAGCACTGGCGACGGAGTTGTGCGACGCACTGATCCAAGGCGGTGTGGAGAACCTGCATTTCTATACGCTGAACAAACCTGACATGACCCGTGATATCTGTTTCGCCCTTGGCATCACGCCAAATCTGGAACTTGCGCAAGTCGCATGACTTGATCTCCCTTGCTCGGCCTCGTAACTCTTGAACGAACTCAGGAGACACCGATGGCCGAGCCCTTTTTTGCCGAAACCCCAGATGATCTATTAACCCTTGCCCAGACACTTGAATTGTCGGGCTTGGAGTTCATGCAAGGTATTCTGGATGGCAAGCTTCCGGCCCCGCCGATCGCTCGGACAATGAACTATCGGCTGACGGAGGTCTCAAAAGGACGGATCGTTTTTCAGGGCGCGCCACTATTCGGCGCTTTCAACCCAATCGGGACCGCCCATGGCGGCTGGTACGGCACGCTTCTGGACAGCGCGATGGCCTGCGCCGTGATGACGACCGTCCCCAAAGGGTCGGTTTACACAACGCTTGAATACAAGGTGAACATCACAAGACCGATACCAGAGGGCGTCGAAATCAAGGCGATTGGTGAAGTTGAGCATGCTGGCAGATCGACAGGCGTGGCCAACGGCTGGATTCGCGGTGTCGAAGACGACAGGCTTTATGCAACGGGATCAACAACTTGCTTGATCATGAAGCCGGGTTAATTCACGAGGCATTCAAAAGCGCGTGACCGGGCTCCAACACGTGCTGCGCATTTGCGCACTGTGTTGCCTCCTGACATTTCGGATCAAAACACCTATATACCGGGGGTACTCCACTGCACAGCAGGGAGGCATAGACAGGGCCGTTCCGGGTCCGCCCAGAACGGCCCTGTCTTTGTCTGGCGGGCGTTTCATTCCTGAAACGCCCGCTGCCATCACTCTTCGATATATTCGACCTGATCGCTTTCGAGCAGCTCGGCAATGCTGTCCGGAAGACCAAGGCCCTTTGCGACCTCTGCATCCAGGTCCGCTTCCAGTTTCGAGACACTTTCCAGCTTGGCGATCACGGCGTCGATCTTGTCAAACGCAACCACGACGACACCGTCGCGATCCGCAATTATCATGTCGCCGGTTGCAACCCGCTGTCCGCCAATTTGCACGGGCAGCCCGACAGTCCCTGGTCCGTTTGAGAACGGAGAGGCCGCGATTAGTCCCGTGCACCAAACCGGCAAGCCAACCTCGACGATCCCGACATAGTCGCGAACGGGCCCGTCGGTGACAAACCCCGCAGCGCCTTGGTTCTTGGTCATGCCCGTGACCCGGTCACCAGCAGCAGCGCAGCCTTGAAACCCCGCAAAGGCTGCAACAACGATGTCGCCGGGCTGGATGAATTTGAGCGCCGCAAGGCTGCCCAGAATGTCGCCTGCGCTATTGCCCGCTGTCAGGGCAGGACCCGCCGCAACGCAGTCGATATCTCGTCCGTCGCCAACCGGCTTGATGCCCGCGGAAAGTGCGCCACCGCCCATCAGAGCGTCAACGACAAACCCGGTCGGCACACCTTGAAACGCATCGATTTGCTTTTGCGTCGGGCGGCGCATCTTCTTGTTGACCGTCAGTAACTTAGGCTCTTCAATCATCGGAAACCTCCCCTTTCCTAGATGTCTGCTTTTACTTGCCGAGACACCAGCGCATGATCGCTTTTTGCGCGTGCAGACGGTTCTCCGCCTCGTCAAAAATAACCGAGTTTACCCCGTCCATCACCGCGCTCGTCGCCTCGTCATCGCGATGGGCAGGCAGGCAATGCATGAAAAGCGCGTTGGGTTTCGCGTGGCTCATCAGTGCCTCGTTCACCTGATATCCGCGTAATTGGTTGTGGCGCCGCTCGCGGGCGGATTGCGGATCATGCATCGACACCCACGTGTCGGTGACAACCAGATCAGCACCTTCGACCGCCTTTGTCGCGTCCCGCTCTATCTGGATGTCGGAACCCTTTGCGCGCGCCTCAGCCACAAACCCCGCTTCCGGGTCCAGCGTTTCCGGACCGGTGAAGGTCAGATCAAACCCGAACTGCCCGGCGGCGTGGATGAAAGAGGCACAGACATTGTTGCCATCCCCGCTCCATACGACTTTCTTGCCTTTGATCGGGCCGCGATGTTCCTCAAATGTCATGATATCGGCCATGATCTGGCAGGGGTGCGTCCGGTCTGTCAGCCCATTTATCACGGGGACGGTCGCGTATTGCGCCATTTCCAGAAGCGTGTCCTCTTCAAAGGTCCTCATCATGATCAGATCGACATAGCGCGACAAAACGCGCGCGGTATCAGCGATGGTTTCCCCATGACCCAGCTGCATGTCAGAGCCGGACAGAACCATGGTCTGCCCCCCCATCTGACGTACGCCCACGTCAAAGGACACACGGGTCCGGGTTGACGGCTTTTCAAAGATGAGCGCAACCATATGACCAGCAAGGGACGCGTCTGCATCCAGCGCCCCTTTGGGTTGGCCTGCGCGCGCATCTTTTGCGGTGCGGGCCTGGTCGATGATCGACCTGAGGTCTTTCTTGTCGGTTTTGTGGATATCGAGGAAGTGTTTCACGCTGCCGCCTCCAGCTTCGTGGCGGCCTTTGAAATCCGGTCCACCGCATCGCTCAATTCCGCCTCGGAAATGGTTAATGCGGGCAAAATCCGAATGACATTGTCACCCCCCGGAATGGTTAACAGCTCTTCGTCATAACAGGCGTTGATCACATCCATATTCGTGACTTTGCACTTCAGCCCGATCATCAGGCCGGAGCCGCGCACAGTCTCAAAGATATCCGGATGGGCGGCGACCAGACCGTCCAGCTTTTGGCGCAGAAAGCCCGCTTTACGGTTAACGTCTCCCAGAAATTCAGGCGTGTTAATCACGTCTACAACCGCCGACCCGACAGCACAGGCCAGAGGATTGCCGCCATAGGTGGACCCGTGGCTGCCAGCGGTCATACCTGATGCGGCCTCCTCGGTTGCAAGGCATGCACCCAATGGAAACCCGTTGCCAATGCCCTTGGCCACAGCCATGATATCTGGCGCAATGCCGGCCCATTCATGGGCAAACAGCTTGCCCGTTCGCCCCATACCACATTGAATTTCATCGCAAATCAGCAATGCGCCGGTGTCGTCACACAGATCACGCAAGCCTTTCAGGCACGCATCGGGCAACGGCAGAATGCCCCCTTCGCCTTGAACCGGCTCAATCACCACAGCGGCAATTGTGTCATCCATCGCCTCATGCAACGCATCATGATCGCCAAACTCGAGCGAGATGAACCCGGGCAGAAGCGGACCAAAGCCATTGGTCAATTTCTCGGAGGCCGCAGCAGAGATCGTCGCCAAAGTCCGCCCGTGGAACGAGCCCTTGAAGGTGATGATATTCACCCGCTCGGGCTGGCCTTTCGAGGACCAGTATTTCCGCGCCATCTTCAGCGCACATTCCATCGCTTCCGCCCCGGAATTGGTAAAGAACATCGTGTCCGCGAAAGTCGCATCGCGCAATTTTTCGGCCAGTTCTTCCTGTTTCGGAATGTGGTAAAGGTTGGAGGTGTGCCACAGCGCGCCTGCCTGTTCGGTAAGCACATTCACAAGTGCGGGATGCGCGTGCCCAAGCGCGGTCACCGCGATCCCCGCCCCCAGATCAAGATATCGGGTCCCGTCTCGGTCGATCAGCCAGCTCCCTTCGCCCTTTTCAAAGGTCATTTTCGCGCGGGAATACGTCGGCAAGACGGCAGGTATCATGTGCATCATCCTCAGAATGGCAGAAGTCCTGATATTCAGGAACATTTGTGGCAAGTCAATTGGAAGGGAGCGCTTGGCGCGCAGGTGATCAGACGGCGTAGGAAATACGTCGGCGTCGCATGGAAGGCATATGTGACTTCGTGATCATGGAAACCGCTTAATAGGTCTGGCGACACATTGTAAAGCGATTTTCCCACCATACTTGTAACCCTCGCGCCGAGCGCTTAAACTGCGACCAACGAAATTCAGCCGCCCTTACAGTCTTTCCGACGGGCGGTTTATTCATTCAAAAAGGTTACGCAATGTCCTGGACCGATGAACGCGTCGAAGTTCTGAAAAAAATGTGGGGAGAGGGGAAATCCGCCTCGCAAATCGCCAAGGAGCTTGGCGGCGTCACCCGCAACGCGGTGATTGGCAAAGTACACAGGCTGGGGCTTTCGAACCGGTCTGGCGGTGCAAGCCCCGCGAAAGCTGCGGCCAAGGAAAAACCCGCGGCCAAAGCGAAGGTGGCAGAAAAGCCCAAAGCGGCCACAGCTGCCGAGACCAAAGCGGAGACGGTGCCCGCAAAACCGGTTATCCGTCCGAAATTGATCGTGACCGCGGGCCAGCCATTGCCGCCGCAACCTTCCGCCAACGAAATCAGCCCGGAAGCTTTGGCGTCTGTGCGGGAAGTTGAGAAGAAAGCCAAGAAGCTCACTGTGATGGAATTGACCGAACGAACTTGCAAGTGGCCTGTTGGTGATCCTGCGACGGAAGATTTCTGGTTCTGCGGCCTGCCAGCGCAATCGGGGAAACCCTATTGCGAAGCGCATGTGGGCGTGGCGTTCCAGCCGATGTCATCGCGTCGGGACCGCCGCCGATAAGGCTTAGTTCCGACCCAGCAAATCCAGTAGTTTTGATTTGGCCTTTTCCTTGAGCTGATCTTCGAGACTTGTCTCCGGGTCTGTTGGCACGCCCAGTTTTTCGGCGGCTTTCGCGCGGGCGGCGGCTTTCAGCTCTTCCTCTTTGGCCTTGGCTTGGGCTTTCAGCGCCTCTTTCTTGTCCTCCAACTCTGTATCGACCAGCGATTTAAGGTCAGGCCGGAAGCGGATATCGCTCCATGGACCTTCGATCAGGACTGGCACGCGAATGCCCTTGGACAATTGTGCGGCAAGCGCTACCGGATCGACGCGGTAATTGATCGTCTGCGCGCCAATGCCAAGCTCGCCCGCGCCAGTGGCCGTCAAAAGGTCCGCCTGGAAGTTCAGGTCCTCATTTCTGAGCACGCCGCCCGCGATATCAAAACTCGCCGTGATGGAGTTGAACACGGTTTTCGCCCCCTCCCCCTGATAGCTGCTGTCGAGGTTCTTGATCATCCCCGCAATATCGAGCCCCTGGATTTCGCCAGTGCCAACCGCAAGCGAACCAGACCCGGAAAGGGAGTTCATCAACGCTTTCATGTTGGGCCCCGCCGCCAGGAATTTCAGCCGCATCTGCGCATCGCCCAAAAGCCGGTCATAGCCAGCGAAGTCGCGCAGCAAGGCTTGCATCGCGACATCAGAGGCCGACATATCGCCGCCCACGGACAAGCCGTTGCGGTTATTAACCACGAACTGGCCGGCGACATTGCCGTCAAACACGGACACTTCGGCGAGGTTCAAAACCATGCGGGAATTGTCGATTGTGCCGCTGATCTTGGTTTTTCCAAGCTGCATGGACCCCAGATCAAGCCCGTTTACATCCAGCGCAAACGATCCATCAACTGCGCCGATCCCGCTGACATCCAAGAAGGCCTCTGACCAACCGCCAGCGCCCGCATTGGCGGCCCCATCGCCTTCGGTTGTGTCGGTGCTCATCGCGGAAAAGTCGATTTGGTCGCCCGAAACGCGTGCAGTTACGATGGGCTTGTCGGCCAACTCAACATCGAAATCGCCTTGAAAACGGTTTTGGTCCAACTCGATCGCGGCATTGCGCAGGAAGATCTTGTTCTCGGCTGTCAGCGTCAGCTCGCCCGTCAGTTTCGGATGCTGGCCCATCCCTTCGGGAATGCGCGGCGGGGTCTGACCGAGCAGCCCAAACACGGCTCTTTGATCTGCCAGATCAACGCTCAACTGACCCGATCCCTGCACTGGGTCCATCGCCACTTTGCCGGAAAAGCTCGCCAGACTGCCACCGGTCGCAAAGACCAGCTCTGCGGGCTGTAGGCCGCCGTTCAAAAGCTGCTCCACCCCGTTCAGGGAGCCGTTTACCGAAAACGGCTGGCCCTCTTTCACCGCAGCGAAAGAAAACTCAACAAGCCCCCGCAAATCAGCCGCGGACATATCTACTGCCACATCATCCAAGACATGCGTAACCCCGGCCTGACGGTCGACATAGGACAGCGTGCCCCCCGAAATCGACGCGTTTGGCAGGGAGACACCGCTTAGATCTGTGTTCCCACCGGGCGCGTCGGAACCTAATTCGGTCAGGAATTTCCAGTTCTCGCTGCCGTCACCTGCCTTTTCAAGGCGAATGACCGGGTTTTCGATGGTGAAGGCCTCGACGATTATCTCGCCACCCAGCAAGCCAGACAGGCCCACGCCCATATCGATGGCATCGGCCACCAGCATCGGGCCTTGATCGGACCACTCCGCATTGGCGATTTCGACCCCCTCAAGACTGACGCCGACGCGCGGATAGATGGTCGGTTGCACACCGCCTGTGATCACCAATTTTCGCCCGGTGGTTTTTTCAAACTGGGTTTCTGCAAAGCGCGCGATCCTATCGGACGGGATCAGGAACACCCCGGCCACTGCGACAACCGCAAGCACCACCAAAGTGATCAATATTCGGGCAATCCAGCGCATCTCGTAACCTCCGGTGTTTTTCTCTTAACGTAGTATGTGCGGGGCGACGGCTCAACCGATGCTTTTGTTCCTGCATAAATTAAACTATGAGCCAATCATGAGCACGAACCCTCCAAATCTGCGCCCCGATCTGGCCCCGAAACCCCGTGTCAGCGAGCCCGTTCGCGACGGCCAACCCAAGATTGGTATGGTGTCGCTGGGCTGTCCCAAAGCCTTGGTGGACAGCGAACGGATTTTGACGCGGCTGAGGGCCGAAGGCTATGCGATCAGCCCCGATTATTCCGGTGCAGAGGCAGTGATCGTCAACACATGCGGTTTCCTGGACTCCGCCAAGGCTGAAAGCCTGGAGGCCATAGGCGAGGCATTGACAGAGAATGGCCGCGTGATCGTGACCGGGTGCTTGGGTGCGGAAGAAGACTATATTCGTGGCACCCACCCGTCCGTTCTGGCCGTCACCGGGCCGCATCAATATGAGCAGGTGTTGGACGCCGTACACAAGGCCGTCC
>CAYGQQ010000009.1:16394-51316 GCA_964352105.1 uncultured Rhodobacterales bacterium
GCCCGGACCCGTTCATTGACCTTCTGCCTGCCACTGGCGTGTCGCTGACGCCGCGCCATTACAGCTATCTGAAAATTTCCGAGGGCTGCAATCACAAGTGCAAGTTCTGCATCATCCCCGACATGCGCGGACGGTTGGTGTCGCGCCCCGTCACTGCGGTGCTGCGGGAAGCGGAAAAGCTGGTGGAGGCTGGCGTGCGCGAATTGCTGGTGATCAGTCAGGACACCTCCGCCTATGGGCTGGATCGCAAATATGATCTGCACCCTTGGAAAGATCGCGAGGTGCGCAGCCATATCACTGATCTTGCGCGGGAATTGGGCCAACTTGGGGCTTGGGTGCGGATGCATTACGTCTACCCCTACCCCCATGTGCGCGAGTTGATTCCGTTGATGAATGAGAGCGGTGTGCTGCCCTATCTCGACATTCCGTTCCAGCATGCCCACCCGGATGTCCTGAAACGCATGGCGCGGCCTGCAGCGGGGTCAAAAACGCTTGATGAGATCGCCGCGTGGCGGGCAACGTGTCCGGATATCACGCTGCGCTCCACCTTCATTGTGGGCTATCCCGGCGAGACGGAAGCGGAATTTCAAACGCTGCTGGATTGGATGGACGCGGCCCAGCTCGACCGGGTCGGCTGTTTTCAATATGAGAACGTCGATGGAGCCAGATCGAACGCTTTGCCGGGTCACTTGGCCCCGGAGGTCAAGCAAGACCGCTGGGATCGCTTTATGGAAAAAGCGCAGGCCATTTCGGAGGCGAAACTGGCCGCTAAAGTTGGAAAAGTGCTCGACGTGATTGTGGACGAGGTCGATGAAGACGCCGCCACCTGCCGCACCAAGGCCGACGCGCCTGAGATCGACGGTAACCTGTTTATCGACGAAGGACATGGCACCCTGAAGCCCGGCGATATCGTCCGGGTCGAGGTGGATGAGGCCGGGGAATACGATCTGTGGGGCAAGCTGATCCCCGCTGCGCAGCCTTAGGGCACGCCCAGTGTTGGTTGCCTCGCTGCCGTTAATATTCTTCGTCTTCGCTGGCCTGTTTTCACCGGGGCCTAACGTGGTGATGCTGACAACATCGGGCGCGCGGTTCGGATTTCGGCGCACCGTACCGCATCTGCTGGGCGTGCCTGTTGGCACCGGATTGCTGGCCGCAGCAAGCGCGTTCGGACTAGGCGCAGTCTTCACCGTGCTACCTTCACTGAAGCTTGCCTTTCAAATCGCGGCAGCAGTTTGGATCTTGTGGCTCGCGTGGAAAACCGCGCAAGCGGGACGCGCGACGGCGCGTGCTGAGGGGGATGCGCCCTTCACCTTCCTGCAAGCGGTCACCTTTCAGGCCATAAATCCCAAGGTTTGGGCCGTGGCCTTGGCGGCAGCGGCAGGGTTTTCGCTTGAGCTGCCGATAGCGGCAGAAGCACTGCGCCTGTTTCTGGTCTTCGCAGTGATCAATTTGGGGGTCTGCCTGTTTTGGGCGGCAGTCGGGCATACGCTCGCACGGTTTCTCAGCTCACCTGTGGTCTGGCGCTGGTTCATGTTGATGATGGCGGCACTTATGGCATGCAGCGCGCTGCTGATTTTCCTTTAGCGCCTAGATTTCTTCAACCATCACAACGCCGCCCAAGGATTTGATCGCGCCCTTTACTTTTGGGTTGATCGCGAACATGTCGCCGAGATCGACTTCAACCTCTCCGGGAAGTTCCGGATTCATCAGACATAGCGACACCGGCCCACGCGCACGGATGGATTTATCCGCAGCCGAGCGCTCCAGCACCGACGCGATTGACGCAATCGCCGTGTCGTTGTCGACAAATATTTTCAACCCCATCGATCCCGCCTCAACGGCCCCGTCGATAGGCTGCGCGGAGCGGCAAAGCAGCTTCAACTGCTCCGCCTCGTAAGTGGCCTCCACCGTCATGACAACATTGGTCCCGGTCGTCAGATGATCACCGGATTTCTCCAGCGTGTCGGAGAACACCGTCACCTCGTAAAGTCCCGTCGGGTCAGAGGCCTGCACGAAAGCGAAGCGGTTACCGCGCGCAGATTTGCGGTCCTGCCGACCCGCGATTGTGCCAGCGATCTTGGCCACCATCGCGCCGCCCTGCACCTTCTTTTCGATCTCTGCGAGCGTCGCGACCTGCTTGCGTTTGAGTGACAACATGTAGTCATCCAGCGGATGCCCGGACAGGTAAAAGCCGATGGCTTTATGTTCTTCGGCCAGTTTCTCACTGGGCAGCCAATCTTCCAGAGGGGATAAGCGGGGCTCCGGCAAATCGTCCCCTGCCTCGCCAAAAAGCGAGACTTGGTTGGAGTTGCGTTGTTCATGAATGGCCGCAGAATAATTAACGAGCGCATCGAGACTGTCGAACACTTTGCGACGGTTCGGGTCCAATTGATCAAACGCACCTGACCGTGCGAGCATCTCCAACGGACGTTTCCCAACACGTTTCAGGTCCACTCGGCGCGCCATGTCGAAAAGTGTCGCGAAGGGTTTGCCGTCACGGGCCTGCGTGATCAGCTTCATCGCCTCCACACCCACGTTTTTCAGACCACCCAACGCATAGACGACCTTGCCCTCGTGGACGCTGAAGGTGGCCTCAGACCGGTTAACGCAAGGCGGAATAATCTCAATATCCAGCGTTTTGACGATCTCTTCCTTGTAGACGCCCAGCTTGTCGGTCAGGTGCAAATCGCAGTTCATGACACCGGCCATGAATTCGACCGGGTGGTTCGCTTTCAGCCACGCGGTCTGGTAGCTGACCACCGCATAGGCGGCAGCGTGAGATTTGTTGAACCCGTAATTGGCAAATTTCTCAAGAAGGTCAAAGACTTCACGGGCCTTCTTCGCGTCGACACCGTTCTTCTTCGCGCCCTCTTCGAATTTCGGACGTTCGGCGTCCATCGCCTCTTTTATCTTCTTACCCATCGCGCGGCGCAGCAAGTCTGCCCCGCCAAGAGAGTAGCCCGCCATGACCTGCGCAATTTCCATCACCTGTTCTTGGTAAACGATGATGCCCTGGGTCTCGGCCAGAATGTGATCGATCAAAGGGTGAATCGATTCAAGCTCTTTCAGGCCGTTCTTCACCTCACAATAGGTTGGAATGTTCTCCATCGGGCCAGGCCGGTAAAGCGCCACCAAGGCCACGATATCCTCGATACAGGTGGGCTTCATGCGCCTGAGCGCATCCATCATGCCCGAGCTTTCCACCTGAAACACCGCGACGGTCTTCGCCGATGCATAAAGATCGTAGGACTTTTTATCGTCCAGAGGGATCGAGCCAATATCAATGTCGATGCCGCGAAGCTTTAACAAATCCAACGCGTTTTGGATCACTGTTAATGTTTTCAGGCCAAGGAAGTCGAACTTGACGAGGCCCGCCTGCTCCACCCATTTCATGTTGAACTGCGTGGCCGGCATGTCAGAGCGCGGGTCTTGGTAAAGCGGCACCAACGCGTCCAGAGGACGGTCCCCAATCACAACACCCGCCGCGTGTGTAGACGCGTTTCTGAGCAGGCCTTCGACCTGTTGGCCATAGTCCAGAAGCCTGGCCACGACCTCTTCGTTTTTGGCCTCTTCACGTAGCTTGGGTTCCTCAGCCAGCGCTTTCTCAATGGAAACCGGCTTGACGCCTTCCACCGGGATCAACTTCGACAAGCGGTCCACTTGCCCGTAAGGCATTTGCAAAACCCGCCCGACATCGCGCACCGCTGCCTTGGACAAAAGCGCGCCAAACGTGATGATCTGGCCCACCTTGTCGCGGCCGTATTTGCCTTGCACGTAGCGGATCACCTCTTCGCGGCGATCCATGCAGAAATCGATGTCGAAATCGGGCATTGAGACCCGTTCGGGGTTCAAAAACCGCTCAAACAGCAGCGAATAGCGCAGGGGATCAAGATCGGTGATTAACAGCGCGTAGGCCACCAGAGATCCCGCCCCGGACCCACGGCCAGGACCCACAGGAATGTCGTTGTCCTTGGCGTATTTGATGAAATCCGCAACAATTAGGAAATAGCCCGGAAAACCCATCCCTTCGATGATGCCCAGCTCAAAATCGAGCCGTTTCTGGTATTCCTCAACCTCGACGGCGTGGGGGATGACGGCAAGGCGCTTTTGCAGACCTTCATTGGCCTGACGGCGAAGCTCTTCCACCTCGTCATCGGCAAATTTCGGCAGGATCGGGTCGCGCTTATAGGCTTTGAACGCGCAACGACGCGCTATTTCGACCGTGTTTTCAAGCGCTTCCGGAAGGTCGGCGAAAAGCGCTGCCATTTCCTGAGGCGTTTTAAAGTAATGCTGAGGTGTCAGTTTTCGGCGGTTTTCCTGTTGGTCGACATAAGCCCCTTGGGCGATGCAGATCAGGGCGTCATGGGCCTCATACATGTCGGTTTTCGGAAAATAGACATCGTTGGTTGCAACCAGCGGCAGCCCCATCGCATAGGCCATTTCGACATGGCCCCGTTCTGACAGCGTTTCTGCTTCCGGCAGGCCATCTTCACCGGGGTGGCGCTGCAATTCCACGTAGAGCCGGTCCGGATAAATCTCCGCCAACTGACGCAGCAAAGCCTCCGCCTTAGGCTGCTGGCCTGCCCGTAATTGCCGCCCGACAGGACCATCCGGACCACCCGTCAGACAAATCAACCCGTCGGAATTTTTCGCCAATTCGGCCATTGTGACCTGCGGCAAGGCCCCTGCCTTGTCCAAGTACGCGCAAGAGTTGAGCTTCATCAGATGCTCGTATCCGCGCTCATTCTTGGCCAAAAGCACGATGGGTGCGGGGTCACGCGGGCGCTCTCCGGGGGCCGTTTCCTCGTAGGACAGATCAAGCTGACAACCTATAATGGGCTGAATTCCAGCGGCGCTCGCATATTCGGAAAACTCCAATGCGGCGAACATGTTATTGGTATCTGTGACCGCTACAGCGGGCATGTTAAGATCAGTACATAGCCCCGGTAACTTCTTCAGGCGCATGGCACCTTCCAGAAGCGAATATTCGGAATGCACACGAAGGTGGATGAATCGGGGATCACTGCTCATTATTGCAGCGTAGTGGTCCGGACGCGCGAGGAAAACCCACACAAAAGGCTTGCCAAACGTTTTTTTAGCCGCTTTGCTTAGGCCTGCATGTCTTCTACGCCGCATCGAAGGTTTGCTGGGATACGAATTGGTAACGCGGCGGGTCACATAGCAATGATTGTGACGTTTCTTCTGAATGGAACGTGTGTCGAGGCTGACTGCCATAGCCCGACGCTAACCCTTTTGGATTGGTTGCGCGAAAACCAGCATCTCACCGGCACCAAAGAGGGCTGCAACGAGGGCGATTGCGGAGCTTGTTCTGTCATTTTGACGGGCGAGGATGGCGCCGCCAAAGCGATGAACGCCTGCATTTTGTTCCTGCCGCAATTGCATGGCCGCGCTGTGCGCACGGTTGAAGGCATTGCCGGGCCTGATGGCGAAATGCACCCTGTTCAGCGTGAGATGGTCGCCCATCACGGATCGCAATGCGGCTTTTGCACGCCGGGGTTCATAACAACGATGGCCGCCGCACACAAAAACGGCGCGCGTGATCACGACGATCAACTTGCGGGCAATTTGTGCCGCTGCACCGGCTACGCGCCGATTGTCAAAGCTGCGGAAGCCGCGCAGACCGCAGATGTCCCCGAATGGATGTCAGAGGATTTGGGACGTTTGCCCGAAAGCACGCCCCCTGTCGCGATGCCCGAAACCAGCGACGCCTTGGCCAAATGGTACACCGCAAACCCCGATGGTACGCTGATTGCCGGGGCCACGGATGTGGGGCTCTGGGTGACCAAGCAGCATCGGAAATTGGGCGATGTCGCGTTCCTTGGACGGTGCACGGAGCTGCAACAGATCACTGTTTCAGATGATGTGATCCGGATCGGGGCCACGGCAACGCTCAACGCGGTGCGCGACGCCATCGCCCCCTATCACCCAAGTTTTGCCGAGCTGATACGGCGTTACGGCTCTGTCCAGGTGCGCAATGCCGCGACGCTTGGCGGTAATATCGCGAACGGCTCACCTATTGGAGATGCGCCGCCAGCTTTGATCGCTTTGGGCGCTCTCTTGCATCTTCGCAAGGGAGATGCCCGGCGGGATTTGCCGCTGGAAGACTTCTTCTTCGAGTACGGCAAGCAAGACCGCCAGCCCAGCGAATTTGTGGAGGCCGTCAGCATCCCGAGGCAACGTGATACGCTGCATTGCCACAAGATATCCAAGCGGTTCGATCAGGACATCTCCGCGCTGTGTGGATGTTTTAATATTGTGGTGGAGGATGGGGTCGTGCGCTCTGCCCGGATCGCGTTTGGCGGCATGGCCGGTATTCCAAAACGTGCCATCGCCGTAGAAACTGCGTTGACCGGCCAGCCTTGGACCATGTCGAGCGTGCAGACCGCGCAACCGGCATTTGAGCATGATTTCAAACCGTTAAGCGATATGCGTGCCTCCGCTACGTACCGCATGCAAGCGGCCAAAGGCCTGTTGGAGCGGGTCTTTCATGAGACGCAAGGCGCGGGCGTCCATGTTCTGGGGGTCGCCCCATGAGCGTCCACAAACCAACCCCCCATGATGCGGCACCTCTGCATGTCACCGGCCAGGCGCGCTATGTTGATGACATCGCCACGCCGCCCGGCACGTTGCATCTGGCGTTCGGGATCTCGCAGATCGCCCATGGAGAGATCACGGCAATGGATTTGACCGCCGTGCAGTCCGCGCCCGGCGTTGTCGCCGTGTTGACCTCACGCGATATGCCCTTTGACAACGACGTTTCCCCCTCGGCCCATGACGAGCCCTGTTTGGCTGATGGGGCGGTGCACTATATCGGCCAGCCTATTTTTGCCGTTGTCGCGAAAAGCCATCTGGAGGCGCGCAAGGCCGCAACGCTGGGTCAGATTAGCTACGCAGAAAAACCGCCGATTCTGTCGATCGATGATGCCATAGCCGCGAATAGTCATTTTGAGGACGGTCCGCGCGTTTACGTAAAAGGGAATCCCGACGAGGCGTTGAAGGGAAGCGCCAAGCGCCTTTCCGGTCGGTTTGAGATCGGCGGGCAGGAGCACTTTTATCTTGAAGGCCACGCCGCCTTGGCGCTGCCGCAGGAAAACGGCGATATGGTCGTTCACGCGTCCTCCCAGCATCCCACGGAAATTCAGCACAAAGTGGCGGAGGCACTGGGTCTGCCAATGCACGGCGTTCGGGTGGAAGTACGCCGGATGGGGGGTGGCTTTGGCGGCAAGGAAAGCCAGGGCAATGCGCTTTGCGTGATCTGTGCGGTCGCCGCCGCGCGCACCGGCAAGCCCTGCAAAATGCGCTATGACCGCGACGATGACTTCATGATCACCGGTAAACGGCACGATTTTCGGGTCGATTATGAGGTTGGGTTTGAGGACACCGGCAAGATCACCGCGCTGGCCTTCGCGCAATTTGCCCGCTGCGGTTGGGCACAGGACCTGAGCCTGCCGGTCGCCGACCGCGCGATGCTGCATGCTGACAACGCCTATCATCTTGAGCATGTCCGGATCACCTCGCACCGGTTGAAAACCAACACACAGAGCGCGACCGCGTTTCGTGGGTTTGGCGGCCCTCAGGGGATGATCGGGATTGAGCGTGTGATGGATCATATCGCCCATGAACTTGGCCTTGATCCTTTGGACGTTCGCCGTGCGAATTATTACGCTAAACCCGGTGGCCCTGTGCAGACGACACCGTACGGGATGCAGGTGGAAGACTTCATCCTGCACGAGATGACGGCGCATTTGCTGGACAGCTCTGACTATGCTGCCCGGCGCAAGAAGATCACCGCCTGGAACGCCGAAAACCCGGTGCTGAAACGCGGCATTTCGATCAATCCGGTGAAGTTCGGCATCTCCTTCACACTTACGCATCTCAATCAGGCGGGTGCTTTGGTGCATCTGTATCAGGATGGCTCCATCCAATTGAACCATGGCGGCACAGAGATGGGGCAAGGCCTGTTTACCAAGGTCGCGCAAGTCGCCGCGAACGCCTTCGGGCAACCGTTGGAAGCTGTGCGGATCACCGCCACTGATACTGGCAAAGTGCCAAATACCTCTGCAACCGCGGCGTCTTCCGGGACCGATCTGAACGGCATGGCTGTCTTGGCCGCCTGCGAGACGTTGAAAGCCCGGATCGCGGCGTTTCTGGGCGCAGAGTTCGATTTTCCCGCCGATCAGGTCGTATTTGAGGGTGGCGAAGTTCGGGCAGGCCCCCGCGCGATGCCTTTCAAAGAGGCGATTTCGCTGGCCTACACAAACCGCATTTCACTGTCCGCCACGGGCTATTATGCGACCCCGAAACTGGCCTGGGACCGGATCAAAGGTCAGGGTCGCCCGTTCTTGTATTTCGCCTATGGGGTGGCGGCCACGGAAGTTGTCATCGACAGCTTAACGGGCGAAAACAGGATATTACGCGCAGACATCTTGCATGATGCCGGGGCGTCGTTGAACCCGGCGCTCGATATCGGGCAGATCGAAGGCGGCTATGTGCAAGGCGCGGGCTGGCTGACCACGGAAGAGCTTGTCTGGGACACCAAAGGCGCGCTGAAAACCCACGCCCCGTCCACCTACAAAATCCCTGCGGCATCAGATCGACCGACCGTGTTCAACGTGGCGCTTTGGGATGCCGAAAACCGAGAGGACACGATCCACAAGTCAAAAGCGGTGGGCGAGCCGCCTTTGATGTTGGGCATTTCGGCGTGGTCTGCATTGAACGATGCGATCTCGGCAACCGGACCTAATTTCGCCGACCTGCACGCGCCTGCAACGGCGGAACAAGTGCTGATGGCTATTGCGCGTGCGCGAGGTGACGCATGAGTTTTGATCTGCAAACCGTTAAGGCGTTCATCGCTGCGCATGGAAAAATCGCGCGTATTCTGGTCGTTAAATCGGCGGGGTCCGTCCCACGCGAGGTCGGAACCTCGATGATCGTTTGGAAGGACGGGCAAGCAGGGACAATCGGCGGTGGGCGGCTGGAATGGAATGCAATTGCGCGGGCGCGAGCGGCTTTGAATTCTGACCAAAACGCGATCTCGGATATTCCGCTCGGCCCGGCGCTTGGTCAATGCTGCGGCGGGCATGTGAGTTTGGTTACAGAAGTGTTGACGGGCGAAGCCCTGTCACACGTAACTCCGTCTCATGGCCTGTTCACCCGGCGCATCACCGGCAATGCGGTTGAACCCTTTGGTCTACAGAAAGCCGCCGCAATGGCGCGAAACGCCGGGGCAATGGGAGCATTGCGCCTTGAAAACGGCTGGCTCCAAGAACCGCTTGCGACCGACATAGCGCCGCTTTGGATTTGGGGGGCCGGTCATGTCGGTCGCGCCTTGGTCGATACCATCGCGCCATTGCCAAACCTCAAGATCACATGGCTGGATACCGGGCTCGACAGGTTTCCGAAAGACCCTCCGGTTCAGGTCGCTGTTTTGCCCGCCCCCGATCTTGGGGCCGCGGCGCACTTGGCCCCCTCAAACGTGCATCATTTGATCATCACCTATTCCCACGCCATCGATCTGGAGCTTTGCCACCGATTGCTCGGGCTTGGGTTTGCCTCCGCAGGTCTGATTGGGTCGGCTACAAAATGGGCGCGCTTTCGAAAGCGCTTGGCAGAGTTGGGCCATACGCCCACGCAAATCGACACGATCACCTGTCCGATAGGCCAGCCGCATCTGGGCAAACACCCGCAAGCGATTGCCATCGGCGTCGCGGCTGAGGTGTTGAAACTGGCCCAAGCGCGGGACGTAAAACGGGACGTTGCCATATGAAGACATTTTGGGGAGGGGACCGGCGATGAGTACGCTTTTGGACATCAAGGGGCTGACCAAGGCCTATCCCGGTGTGGTCGCCAATGACGATGTCAGCTTTTCCATTCAGGAGGGCGAGGTGCACGCATTGCTCGGTGAAAATGGGGCGGGTAAGTCGACCTTGGTCAAGATGATCTACGGGCTGGTCAAACCCGATAGCGGAACGATGCATCTGCGCGGCGCGGCATTTGCCCCGCCTGAGCCCCGTGCGGCCCGCGCCTCCGGCGTCGCGATGGTGTTTCAGCATTTTTCCCTGTTTGAGGCGCTAGATGTGGCAGAAAACATCGCGCTTGGCATGGAAAATCCGCCAGTCATGCGCGAACTTGCGGCCCGGATTACCGAGGTGTCGCAAAATTATGGCCTACCCTTGGACCCCTCCCGACTGGTGGGGGAATTGTCCGCCGGGGAGCGGCAAAGGGTCGAGATCATTCGCTGCCTTTTGCAAAACCCCAAGCTTTTGATCATGGACGAGCCGACCAGCGTGCTGACGCCGCAAGAGGTCGAGATTCTGTTCAAGACGCTTGAGACACTGAAATCCGAGGGCACGTCGATCCTTTATATCAGCCACAAGCTTGAAGAGATTCGCAGGCTGTGTGACAGCGCCACAATCCTGCGTCTGGGCAAGAAAGTGGCCACCTGCAATCCGCGCGAAGAGACCGCAAAAGCCATGGCGGAGATGATGGTTGGCAGCACGCTGCACCAGCCCGAACGCAAGCCCCACAAGACGCAAGAGGTGGCTTTGCAATTGCATGATCTAACGCTGCCCGCGCAAAATGCATTTGGCACCACGTTGAAAAATATCAGTTTTTCCGTGCAGAAGGGGGAAATTCTGGGCATTGGCGGTGTTGCAGGGAACGGTCAGGACGAGTTGACCGCCGCCCTGTCTGGCGAAGCCCCAAGTGAAGCCGGCGCGATTGAAATGCATGGTAAACCCATCGGTCAGCTTGGCCCCAATGCCCGACGCAAAATCGGGCTTCTGGCAGCGCCCGAGGAACGTCTCGGTCATGCCGCGGCCCCTGATATGAGCCTGATAGAGAACGCGCTACTCACTGGTGACATCCGCAAGGGTCTTAGCAAGAACGGGTTTCTCAACTGGGCCAAAGCACGCGCCTTCGCGGAAAACGTAATCAAGGATTTTGACGTGCGCACACCGGGCCCCAGCAACGCAGCCCGCGCCTTGTCGGGCGGAAATTTGCAGAAATTCGTCATCGGGCGGGAAATTTTGCAAGCGCCGGAGGTTTTGGTGATCAACCAGCCCACTTGGGGTGTCGATGCAGCCGCCGCTGCTGACATTCGTCAGGCCTTGCTTGATCTGGCTGCCAATGGGGCAGCGCTTGTTGTGATCTCGCAGGACCTTGATGAGCTTATGGAAATTTCCGACCGCTTTGCTGCGTTGAATGAAGGGCGGCTGACCGAACCGGTGCCAGCCTTTGGCCTGAGCGTTGAGCAGATTGGCCTGATGATGGGCGGTGCACATGATCTGGAGGCAGCACAATGATTGCACTGGAAAAACGCCCCACACCGTCACGGTTCTGGACTGGCATTACGCCGTTTCTGGCGGTCTTGGCGACGATGATTGCGGGCGGGATCATGTTCGCGATTCTTGGCAAAGACCCGGTTGCAGCAATCCGCACGATTTTCTGGGACCCGGTGTTTGGCGAGTTCGCCTTTTACTATCGAAGCCAATTGCTGGTCAAAGCAGGTCCCTTGATCCTGATCGCCATCGGCTTGTCCTTGGGGTTTCGCGCAGGCGTTTGGAATATCGGGGCCGAGGGGCAATACATCATCGGCGCGATATGCGGTGCCGCGGTGGGGCTTGCCTTCTATCCCACCGAAAGCTTCCTGATTTTCCCGGCCATGGTCATCGCTGGCGCTTTGGGCGGGTTTCTCTGGGCGATGATCCCCGGCATTCTGAGGGTCAAGTTCCAGACAAACGAAATCCTCGTCTCGCTGCTTTTGGTCTATGTGGCGGAGGCCATTCTTGCCTCCATGGCGCTGGGTGCGTTGAAAAACCCCGATGGGGCGGGCTTCCCGGGCAGCCGCAATTTCAGGTCCTACCCTTCCGCGTATAATCAGGATCTGATCGCCAATACCGGCATGCATTGGGGCGTGGTGTTTGCGTTTATCGCAGTGATTTTCGCCTATATCCTGCTTAGCCGGCATATGTTGGGCTTCCAGATCAAACTGGCAGGACAAGCGCCGCGGGCTGCACGTTTTGGCGGCGTGAACCCGGATCGTTTGATCCTGTTCTGCCTTGGTATTTCGGGCATGCTGGCAGGGCTGGCCGGACTGTTCGAGGTCTCTGGCCCGGCAGGACAGATCAGTATTGACTTCAACGTAGGCTACGGGTTCACGGCGATCATCGTGGCGTTTCTGGGTCGCTTGCACCCGATAGGGATCTTGCTGGCGGGCCTCCTGATGGCGCTGACTTATATTGGCGGCGAACTCGCGCAGTCTAATCTGGGCCTGCCCGCCGCCGCCATCCAGGCGTTCCAGGGCATGCTCTTGTTCTTCCTGCTGGCCGTTGATGTGTTAACCAATTACCGCCTGCGACTGGGCAAACGGGAGGCCGCGTAATGGATCTGTCTTCAATTAGCCCGACGCTGCTGATCGCGTCGCTGATGGTAGCAGCCACGCCCATTCTGCTTGCCGCAATCGGCGAGTTGATCGTGGAAAAGGCCGGGGTGCTGAACCTCGGCGTCGAAGGCATGATGATCACCGGGGCCATTTGCGGCTTTGCCATCGCCGTTGAAACCGGCTACCCGGTTTTGGGCTTTATCGCCGCCGCGGCAGGGGGTGCACTTCTGTCGCTTATTTTCGGGGTTTTGACGCAATATTTTCTGTCCAATCAGGTTGCGACCGGTCTGGCGTTAACGCTTTTCGGGCTAGGGTTGTCCGCGCTCATGGGGCAAAGCTATGTGGGCATCAAACCACCTCAGACCGAAAAGCTGGACATCCCGGTACTGACCGATATCCCGGTGCTGGGCCCGATCCTGTTTGGCCATGATCTGATGGTCTATTTCGCGTTGGCCTTGGTGGCTGTCGTCTACATCGTCCTGAAACGCACCCGGCTGGGGCTGGTCTTGCGCGCCGTTGGGGAAAACCACGACGCGGCGCATGCTTTGGGCTATAAAGTGATCCGCGTACGGCTGCTGGCCATTATGTTTGGCGGGGCCTGTGCAGGTCTGGGCGGGGCCTATCTGTCGCTGATCCGCGTGCCGCAATGGACCGAAGGCATGACCGCAGGCGCAGGCTGGATCGCTTTGGCAATCGTTGTTTTCGGCGCATGGCGGCCCGTCCGGGTTTTGCTGGGTGCCTATTTATTTGGCGGCGTCACGGTTTTGCAGCTGAACCTGCAAGCCGCGGGCCTGGCAATTCCGGTGGAGTACTTGTCCATGTCGCCGTATCTGATAACCATCGCTGTGCTGGTTGTTATGTCCGCCAAGCGCGGACGCACGTCGCTTGCTGCACCTGCCAGTTTGGGACGTATATTCCACGCCTCTCAATGAGGCATCGCTGCTAAAAAGAAACTTGGGGAGATACCAAATGAAAAGAAGAACAATTCTGGCCGGGGCCGTTGCGGCCTTGGCACTGAGCGGAGCCGCCTTTGCGGATGGCCACGGCAAAACCAAGGTTGGTTTCGTCTATGTCGGACCTGTCGGTGACGGTGGCTGGACATATGAGCATGACCAAGGACGCCTCGCCGTGGAAGCGGAATTCGGCGACAAGGTCGAAACGGTCTACCAAGAGAACGTGCCGGAA
The DNA here is from genome assembly GCA_964352105.1 of uncultured Rhodobacterales bacterium. Taxonomy (GTDB): domain Bacteria; phylum Pseudomonadota; class Alphaproteobacteria; order Rhodobacterales; family Rhodobacteraceae; genus Litoreibacter. Next base: position 29,983 of record CAYGQQ010000009.1, read on the forward strand.
GGTGCCGACGCTGAGCGTGTGATCACTCAAATGGCGCTGCAAGGTGCCGACATCATCTTCACAACGTCCTTTGGCTACATGGATCCGACAAACGCGGTTGCGGCCAAATTCCCGGATGTGAAGTTTGAGCACGCCACAGGCTACAAGCGCGAAACGCCGAACGTGTCCACCTACTCGGCACGCTTCTATGAAGGCCGTGCGGTGCAAGGCCACATCGCGGGCAAGATGACCAAGTCGAACAAAATCGGCTACATCGCGTCCTTCCCGATCCCGGAAGTTATCCGCGGCATCAACGCGGCCTATATTCACGCCAAAAACGTGAACCCTGATGTCGAGTTCAACATCGTCTGGGCTTACACATGGTTTGACCCGGCCAAGGAAGCAGACGCAGCGACAGCTCTGATCGAGCAAGGTGCAGACGTGATCTTGCAGCACACCGATTCTACCGCGCCTCTGGCAGCGGCAGAAAAAGCGGGCGGCGTTATCGGGTTTGGTCAGGCCTCTGACATGTCCGAATATGCCCCTTCCCCGCGCGTCTCCTCGATCATCGACAACTGGGCACCCTACTATATCGACCGCGTCAAGGCGGTGATGGACGGCACCTGGGAAAGCGTCGACACCTGGGACGGCATCGCACCCGGCATGGTCAAAATCGGTGAAATCACCGACGCCGTACCTGCCGATGTGAAGGCAGAGGCCTTGGCAATGGAAGCGGCAATGGCTGCGGGCGAATACCACCCGTTCACCGGTCCGCTGAACAAGCAAGACGGGTCTGCCTGGTTGGCAGAAGGCGAAGTGGCCGATGATGGCACGCTTGCCGGGATGAACTTCTATGTTGAAGGTCTGACAGGCGACATCCCAAACTAAGTCGTCTCAGCAAAACGAATAAGGAAAGCCCGTGCCTTCGCGCGGGCTTTTTCTTGCCACCTCACGGCAGCGTTTCTCGACACGGGCCGGGGCAACGATTAGGAACTGGACCCAATGGGAAAACGGGGTTGGAAAATGCCTAGCTTGAATTGGTTAAGGATGATTTGCGCGGCGATTGGGCTTGTCCTTCTGACAGCCTGCGGTGTGCCGCCAAATAGCTCTGAACCCGTCGCACAAAACGAGATCATTGAACTGACCCGCGGCATTCAGGCGCTTGGTCCGAATGTCGATCCTGCCGAGGCTGCGCGCGCGGCACAGATCGCGTTCACCTATTCTAGGCAGCTGGCCGTGGACTACCAGATTACCGACCCGCCTCTGATCCATAATATGAAGGTGAATAGCGGATTGCGTCCCCGTGGTCTGTGCTGGCATTGGGCCGAAGATCTGGAAGCGCGCCTGCGACAGGAAAACTTCCAGACCCTTGATTTACATCGCGCAATTGCCAATGCGGACCGGCCGCTCTTTATTGAACATTCCACCGCTATTCTCAGCCCGAAGGGGGCGACGATCGCGCAAGGGATGATCGTCGATCCGTGGCGCTACGGCGGCAAGCTTTATTGGGGGCAAACCACGCAGGACCCCCGCTACACATGGTACGCCCGCGAGACGGTGTTTGAATGGAAGCGCAACGGCAAGCGGGGTAGTTTACGCGCTCTTGCGGCAGGATAAACCGCAGCCCCAAACCGGATTTTGCTTTTCCGCTGCGGGTTCTCATGGCACGAAGGGGGTATGAAAAAGCCTCTCAAATCGCCCTCCGGCGCACCGGCCTCCGCCCTTTGTTTTGGTGCCATGCAATTTGGCGAACGTGCGGACGCTGCAGCCTCGCGCGCGATGTTCGATGATTGCCGCAACGCCGGGATCACTTTCTTCGACACAGCCCATGTTTACACCGGCGGAGCTTCGGAGACGTTGCTGGGCGAATTTGCCAAGGCAGAGCGGGACGATCTGATCATTGCCACCAAAGCAGGTTATGAGGGCGGGGCCAGCCGCGAAAACATTCTGACAACGTTTGACGAAAGCAGAACCCGCTTGGGCATGGATCATATCGACCTGCTTTATATGCACCGGTTTGACGACGAGACCCCTTTGGAGGAGACGTTTGAGACGCTGGCCGGTCTGCAATCGGACGGCAAAATCACCTATATTGGCGTGTCGAACTATGCCGCTTGGCAAGTCGTCAAGGCGGTTGGGGTTGCTGCAAAATTTGGCACCAGGGTCGATGTTTTGCAGCCGATGTATAATTTGGTGAAGCGTCAGGCAGAGGTGGAAATATTGCCGGCCTGCGCCTCAGAAGATGTGCATGTGGTCCCCTACTCACCTTTGGGCGGCGGGCTTTTGACCGGCAAATACGCGGCCGGGCAGCAAGGCCGGTTGAGCGAAGATAGCCGTTATAACGCGCGTTATGGACTGGACTGGATGCATGCCGCAGCGGCCGCGTTACCTCAGATTGCCGCGGCCAATGGCACCCACGCAGCGACATTGGCGGTGGCCTGGGTCGCGAAAAATGCAGCTGTCACGGCTCCGATCATCTCGGCCAAATCACCGGAGCAATTGGCCCCGTCCTTGGCGGCTGCGAATTTCGAAATGTCGGAGGCGCTTTATGCAGAAATGACGGCATTGTCACCAACGCCGCCACCTGCAACTGATCGTCTAGAAGAGGCCTAAACCCCAGACGTGGATTTTTATGCCAAGCTCGGCAGGTAGTCGCGCTGTTGCACCATCGGGTAGCGCACAGCTGGGAAGGCTTTGGCGGACTTCTTGCGAAGTTCGGGGAAGCGGCGGACCATTTCGGTGCGCGCATCTTCGTCAACCCGCGCAACGGTTGATCCGCTGGGCAGGAAGGACGCGACCGGCAGGCCGCTTGCCACGATAATTTCATGTTGGTCGAAGACGAAGTTGAAGAACGTCTCGTGATCCGTGTCGCGGTTGTAGAAACTGGCATCGTTTGTGCCCGCAAGCGCACGGGCTTCCACCAAACCTCCGGGGCCTTCAAAATCGCCTACCAACTGATAGCCGGGAACGAGGACATGATGACCAGGTGCAAGCGTCAAAGGGCGTTGCGGCATCATCGGACCAACCGCACGCGCATTCAGCGTCACCGGCGCGTTGGAGGCTTTCGCCACAATCTCACACAGATCAATTTTGCGACGCCAGATAACCTGAACCGGGCGAAGTCCATTATCGCGCGTTACGATCAGATCCCCTGGTCGGATAGAATCAGCACGGCGCGGACCACATGGGGTACGCAACAGCGCATTGCCGCTGATCCCCGTTAACGGTGCAACCGCCGGTTTTTCAATCTTTTTAATGTAGCTCATAGCTCAGTCCCCTCGACTTCGATGGGGTCAGGTAACCACCAGAGTCTGGCACAAGTTGGGAAAGATCGTGCCGATTTGGGAAACAATAAGGCAAACATAGTTAAGCCTGCGTTTCGGATTGCAGGGCCTTTAGACCCCGCAACAGGAACAGTTTTAGTAAAATTCTAAAAGGTGGTTAACCGTCGATCCGGATCACTGCGTTTGTTGGATCATAGGGGCTGTCTTCCGTGACAACCGCGTCCCACAGTTTGCGCTGCATCCGCACTTTCAGCTTGGTTCCCGGCACCGCCAAATCCGGCGTGACATAGCCCATGCCGATACTTTTGCCGAAGGCCACGGAATAACCGCCAGACGTCAGACGACCAACCTTGGTCTCACCGTCATACAGCGCCTCACGCCCCCAAGGATCCGCATCGTCCGGCCCGTCAATCAGTAACGTTACGCATTTGGAGCGGATGCCCAGCGCCTCCATTTTTGCCTTGCCGCGGAAGTCTTTCGTCAGGTCGACAAAGCGCGGCAGATCGGCCTCCAGCGGTGTCGCATCGCGACCGAGTTCGGTTCCGAACGCGCGGTAGGACTTCTCCTGACGGAGCCAGTTTTGCGCTCGTGCACCGACCAGCTTCAAGCCCAACGGTTCACCTGCTTTCTCAAGTAAATCAAACAGATAGTTCTGCATTTCCATTGGATGATGCAGCTCCCAACCCAACTCTCCGGTATAGGCAACGCGGATCGCATTGACCGGGCACATGCCCAGCTCGATGCGCTTGGCAGACAGCCACGGGAAGCGTTTGTTCGACAAAGCTGTGTTCGGATCAGCGTCCTTGATCACGGCTTTCAGAAGGTCGCGGGATTTGGGTCCTGCGATGGCGAAAACACCATGCTGAGCCGTGCAATCGTCAAGCCACATCGGCCCGAACTCAGCCACTTTATCGTTGATGGATTTCGCCAGAAAATCGCTGTCATAGGCCTGCCATGCGCCCGCGCTGACCAGATAGAAGGTGTCTTCAGACAGACGCACGATGGTGTATTCGGTCCGGGTGGTGCCGGCTTCGGTCAACGCATAGGTCAGATTGATCCGACCCACTTTAGGCAGTTTGTTGGTGGTGAACCAATTGAGAAACGCCTCCGCACCCGGGCCGCGCAACTTGTGTTTGGTGAAGGCTGTTGCGTCGATCAGGCCAACGCCTTCCCGGACGGCTTTCGCCTCATCATGGGCGTATTGCCACCACGCGCCACGGCGGAAACTGCGCCCGTCATGGTCAAAATTGTCAGGCGCATCAAGCGGGCCAAAATAGTTCGGACGCTCCCAGCCGTTGACACAACCAAACTGCGCGCCGCGGGCCTTCATCCGGTCATAGCTCGGCGCTGTTTTCAGCGGACGGCAGGCCGGGCGTTCTTCGTCCGGGTGATGCAGGATGTAGACATGGTCGTAGCATTCCTCGTTCTTGCGCGCGGCATATTCGGTCGTCATCCAGCTGCCGTAGCGCTTGGGATCGAGCGAGGCCATGTCGATCTCGGCCTCGCCCTCGACCATCATCTGGGCAAGGTAATGACCGGTGCCGCCAGCGGCTGTGATCCCAAAGGAGAACCCCTCTGCCAGCCACATATTGCGCAGGCCGGGGGCTGGCCCAACCAGCGGATTGCCATCGGGCGTGTAGCAGATCGGACCGTTGAAATCGTCTTTCAGACCGCACTCCTCACAAGACGGAATGCGGTGGATCATCGCGAGGTATTGCTGCTCGATCCGCTCCAGATCCAGCTGGAATAGGTCGGCACGGAAGCTGTCTGGCACGCCATATTCAAACCGTGCGGGCGCGTTCTTCTCGTAGACGCCCAGAATCCAGCCGCCACGCTCTTCGCGGACATATGATTGCGCGTCTGCGTCGCGGATAACCGGATGCTCGGGATTGTTTTTGCGGAACTCTACCAGCTCCGGGTCCTGATCCATGACGATAAACTGATGCTCCACCGGGATCGCGGGGATCTTGATCTTGAGAAGTTCTGCCGTACGCTGCGCGTGGTTGCCGGTGGCGGTCACAACATGTTCGGCGGTGATAACGGTCTGTTCCTCAGAGGGGACAAGGTTGCCGCCCTTTTCCACCATCTTGGTGCAGGTCACGCGCCATTCAGAGCCCGTCCACTCATAACCATCGACCTGCCATTTCCGCTCAATCGCGACACCGCGTTGGCGCGCGCCTTTGGCCATCGCCATGGTGACATCGGCAGGGTTAATATAGCCGTCGGTCGGGTGGTAGATCGCGCCTTGCAGGTCTTCCGTCCGGATCAGCGGCCAGCGTTCCTTGATCTGGTCTGGCGTCATCCAGTCAAACGGCACGCCCACGGTTTCGGCCGTGGTCGCATAGAGCATATATTCGTCCATCCGGTCCTTGGTTTGCGCCATCCGCAAGTTGCCGCAGACCGAAAAGCCCGCATTCAGCCCGGTCTCCTCTTCCAGCGTTTTGTAAAACCGGATCGAATAGTCATGAATATGCGTGGTCGCATAGCTCATGTTGAAATAGGGAAGCAGACCTGCCGCGTGCCAAGTGGAACCTGACGTCAGCTCATCACGTTCCAGCAGCATCGTGTCCCAGCCCGCCTTCGCCAGATGATAGGCAATGGAGGTGCCGACCGCGCCGCCGCCAACGACAAGTGCTTTAACATGCGTTTTCATGAACGTTTCCTCTTCCCGTACTGGCCTTTTCTTAGCAAACCAATTTGGAAACCGAATACGTCATTCGACCCAAATTCCACCTTTTCCGACAAGAATGTCGGATCGTAACTTGATTTGCTCGAGAAAATTGTCAGCGCTGGGTCGCGCTGTATTCACCGCTCCTAGCCTTCGACAGGGTCGCGATCCAGACGGATCTCGGGAAGTTCCAGTGTGAGCGTGAATTGTGGAAGGTTAAACAGGATATGCAGCTCCGCCAAATCACGATCTGTGAAATCGGTGAATTGCAAAAGCGTAGATTGCTCGATCAGCGCGAAACGCCGTGCATTTTCAACGGCTTGGGTGTTTTCCTGTAACCGGTTCAACTGACCGACCAGCACATCCAGCGCGAAAACGTAGTCCGACACATAGGACTGCACGGACCCGGGCGGCGCATGATCCATATCAACACGGCTCAGCTGTTCGGGGTCAGGGTGATCAAGCAGTTGCGCCATCCGAAATTTTGACGCGGCCTTCGGCAACGGTGACGACCATGATTGCGGACCCGCGATTTCCTCTAGCGTGCCTTCCAAAATGTCCAGGAACCGTTTCGATTTTGGCTGGTTTGGGGTGGTCAGCTGCAAATCCAGCTGCATTGGCGCGTCCGGACCGGCGTCTAATTCGACCAGTTCAGCTTTCGTCAGGACGTCCTCGGACATTCCGGTAAATCCGGGTGTTACAGCAGCAAAAACCAATGCAGTGCTGACCAAAAACATACGCGACGACCATTTCATCCTCGAAACATCCCATAATCGAGGTGAAAATTCCAGTTCACACACTGTTGCCAAATTGGCGACTAAAGCATCCCGGGGACAACCTGATCCGGCGGGCGGTGCCCATCGGCGAAGGTTTTGATGTTGAGAAGGACCTTTTCGCCCATCTCGATTCGCCCTTCCAGCGTGGCTGATCCCATATGGGGCAACAACACCACATTGGGCAGCGCGCGCAGTCTTGGGTTTATGTCCGTGCCATGCTCGAACACATCAAGCCCCGCGCCTGACAGCTCACCGGCGCGCAGCATCCGGGTCAGCGCGTTCTCGTCGATCACCTCGCCGCGCGATGTGTTTACAATCACCGAGGAAGGTTTCATCAGCTTCAGCCTGCGCGCATTCATCAAATGGTATGTCGACGGTGTATGGGGGCAATTGACCGAAATGACATCCATGCGTGCGACCATCTGGTCGAGACTTTCCCAATAGGTCGCCTCAAGTTCTTCTTCGATGCCTTTATGGACCGGGGTACGGTTGTGGTAATGGACCTGCATTCCGAACACCCGCGCGCGGCGGGCCACAGCCTGTCCGATCCGTCCCATGCCCAGAATACCCAAACGACGCCCGGAAATACGCCCGCCCATTAACGCGGTGGGCGACCATCCTTCCCAATCGCCCGATTGCATCTTGGACAAGCCCTCGGGAATGCGCCGCGTCACCGACAGAATCAACGCCAGCGTCATGTCTGCAGTGTCATCGGTCAGAACATCTGAGGTGTTGGATACGAGTATCCCACGTTGCCGGGCGGTCTGGACATCAATATGGTCCACCCCGGCCCCGTAATTCGCGATCAGTTTCAACTTTTCGCCCGCCTGCCCCAAAAAGCCTGCGTCGATCTGATCCCCGATTGTGGGCACCAGAACATCGGTGGATTTCGCGGCTGCGATCAGCTCCGCCTTGGTCATCGGCGTGTCGTCATCGCGCAGCTGGGTGTCGAACAGTTCCGACATCCGTGTCTCGACAGCTTCGGGCAGGCGTCGCGTGACAACAACACTTAGCTTGCGATACGGCATCCACATCTCCCAAAACACTGGAATTTATCTCCCTATAGTGGCAACATCCCGACCAAAGGGGCAAGTCACAAAAGCCCTGAACAAGAACAAACGCAGTAATTACAGGTCGCCCATGTACCGCGCATTGATTGTCGCCGCCGCGCTGGTGGTTTCCCAAACGATTTCCGTCGCCGCGACCGAGCGTGGTTCGGAAACCAATTTGCCTATTCCGCGCTTCGTTTCGATGAAAGCCTCCGAGGGCAATGTGCGCCGCGGTCCCAGCCTAAGCCACCGAATTGATTGGGTTTTCAAGCACCGCTATATGCCGCTACAAGTAGTTGCGGAATACGGAAACTGGCGGCGCGTCATCGACCGTGAAGGCGCAGGCGGGTGGATGCATTACACGTTGCTCAGCGGCGTGCGCACGGTGCGCATCGACAAGGACATGATCGAACTGCACAAATTACCCGATACGGCCTCGCCGGTGTCTGCGCGAACGGAGCGCGGTGTGATTGCGCGGCTCGGGCGTTGTGACACGACGTGGTGTCAAATCACCACCGGCGGCACCAAAGGATGGGCGCGCCGGGACGACCTGTGGGGGCTGATGCCTGGCGAGATGCGTGAATAAGCCTACGCCACCCGATCCAGCCCGCGACCTTTCAATAGCGCCTCGACACCCGGAAGCCGTCCCCGGAATTCCTTGTAAAGAACATCCGCTTCGCGCGAGCCGCCGGTCGACAATATATGTGCCTCGAGCCGCTTTGCGGTGTCGGCGTCAAAGGCGCCTCCGGCCTCCTCAAAGGCGGCGAAAGCATCGGCATCCATGACTTCTGACCACATGTAGCTGTAATACGCGCTTGAATAACCGTCGCCTGCGAAGACATGGGCGAAATGCGGCGTCGCGTGGCGCATTCTGATGGCATGCGGCATACCCAGATCCTCGAGAATCTGCGCCTGTCTGGCCATCGGATCCTTTGGCGCGGGGCCATTGTGGAACTCCAGATCGACGAGCGCGGAGGCCACGTATTCCACCGTTGCAAAGCCCTGATCATAAGTTGCAGCGGCCAACATCTTGTCCAGTAGATCTTGCGGCATCGCCGCCCTAGTTTCGGCGTGCAGCGCGTGTTTTTGCAGGACCTCGGGCACTTCCAGCCAATGCTCAAAAAGCTGGCTCGGAAGCTCGACAAAGTCGCGGGCGACGGAGGTGCCGGAGATCGTCTCATAGGTCACATCGCTCAGCATTTGGTGCAGGGCGTGGCCAAACTCGTGAAAGAGCGTGCGCGCGTCGTCATAGGACAGAAGGGCTGGCTGGCCCGCTGCGGGTTTGGCGAAGTTGCACACGTTGATCACATGGGGGCGAATGTCGCCTGCCAGCTTTTGCTGCGCCCGCAAGGCAGAGCACCAAGCGCCTGATCTTTTACCGCCACGCGCGAAGTAATCTCCAATGAAAACAGCGATATGCTGGCCATCACGGGTGATTTCCCAAGCGCGTGCATCGGGGTGATGCAATTCAACGTCCAAGGGCTTGGCCTTGAGACCAAAGAGCCTGTCAGCACAGTCAAAAGCAGCCTCGATCATGTTGTCGAGCTGAAGATAGGGCTTTAGTGCCGTCTCTTCCAGATCATGCTCCGCTGCGCGGCGTTTTTCGGAATAATAGCGCCAATCCCAAGCCTCCAGATCACCGTTCACACCATCTGCGTGCATCATCTTTGTCAGCTTTTCGGCATCCAGATCAGCCTGCGCTTTCGCGGGCTCCCAAACCTGCAACAACAGATCGCGAACAGCCTCCGGCGTCTTGGCCATTTCAGTTTCAAGCTTATAGGCGGCAAAATCGGTATACCCCAATAGCTGAGCCCGCTCTTCCCGCAAGGCCAGTGTTTCGGCTGCGATCTCACGATTGTCAGTGTCGCCGCCATTGGCCCCGCGCGCGGTCCAAGCCAGATAGGCCTTTTCGCGCAGATCCCTACGGGGGGAAAACTGCAAGAACGGCACGATAAGAGACCGCGAGAGCGTCACGACATGCCCCTCCACGCCCTTTTCCTCAGCCGCGGATTTGGCGGTCGCCACGACGAAATCAGGCAGGCCCTTCAGATCACCTTCTGAAAGTTCCATGAACCAGTTACGCTCATCGGCCAGAAGGTTCTGGGTAAACTGCGTCCCAAGCACCGCCAGCCGTTCCTTGACGGCTTTCAGTCGGTCGTAATCGGCCCCTTCCAGCTGCGCTCCGGCGCGCACAAATCCTCGGCGGTGCAATTCCAGCACGCGCAATTGCTCGCCCGTTAGCCCCAGCGTCTCGCGATCCTGCCAGAGCGCCTCAACCCGGGCAAAAAGCGCGCGGTTCATCATCACCTCAGAACCCCAAGCGGCAAGTTTCGGCGAAAACTCCCGCTGTAGGGCTTCGCGTGCAGGTGTGCTGTCGACGCCCGCCAATGTATAAAACGGGCTGAGCACCTTGTGCATGTCCTCGCCCATCTTCTCCAACGCCTCAATCGTGTTGGAAAAGCTCGGCGTGTCCGGGTTTTCGGTGATCGCGGCCAGCTCTGCCCGGGCCGTTGTCAGTGCCGCTTCAAAACCCGGTGCGAAATGGTCGTCCTTGATCGCAGCAAAGGGGGGCAATTCGAACGGTGTGTCCCATGCGGACAAAAGCGGATTGGTCATGGATGCAGAGCCTTCCAAATTTCAGATATCTCAAAATTAGTCCGACCGCAGAGCGCGTCCAATCACCATAGCGTCAGCCGCGCGCCGTGAAGCGCCGGCTACTTCTTCTTCGCTTTTGGCTCCAACGCCTCAATGCGCGCTTTCAAAGCTTCGTTCTCTTCACGGGCCTTTTGCGCCATGGCACGCACGGCTTCAAACTCGTCCCGCGTGACGAAATCACGATCGGCCAGCCAGCGGTCCATCATGTTTTTCATGGCGGTTTCAGCCTCAGACTTCGCACCTTGCGCGACGCCCATAGCGTTCGTCATCAACTGGGACATATCATCAAAAAACTTGTTGCGTGTTTGCATCGGGATACCTCGCTTAGCTGACCTCTATATGGGCGCAATGATGCCTGATCTCAAGGCCGCGATTGCCGCAGCGGGTCAGGCGCATCTCCTCACATAGTTCTGCGTTGACTTCACCGCAGTGTCGTCGCACTCAAGGGTCATGATCATCGCGACCCTTCCGTTCCCTGATATTTCGCCCGAAATCTTCGCCATTGATATCGGGGGTTTCAGCTTCGCGCTGCGCTGGTACGCTCTTGCCTATATCGCAGGCTTGATCATCGCGTGGCGGATCGTTGTGGGGCTGGTCAAGCGCCCTGCCCTATGGCCCGCAAACAAATCCCCGATGGAGCCAAGCCAGCCCGAAGACCTTCTGACATGGGTTATTCTGGGCGTCATTCTGGGTGGTCGCCTGGGCTTTGTGCTGTTCTATCAACCCGCCTACTACCTCAGCAATCCGGCAGATATCCTAAAAGTTTGGGAAGGCGGCATGGCATTTCATGGTGGTTTTCTGGGCGTAGTCGCGGCGGTTGCTTTGTATTGCCGCAAACACAACTTACCGCTGATCAGTGTGGGCGACGCAATTGCTGTTTCCGCACCTGCGGGGCTGTTTCTGGGACGGCTCGCCAACTTCACCAACGCGGAGCTTTGGGGCAGGCCCAGTGATCTGCCTTGGGCCGTGCAATTTCCCGGCCAAGCTGCACAATTCTGCCCCGGGGTTGAGGGTATTTGCGCCCGCCACCCGTCGCAGCTTTATGAGGCCATTCTGGAGGGTCTGGTGCTTGGAGTCGTTTTGCTGTGGCTCGCCTACCGCAAAGGGGCTTTGAAACATCCCGGCCGGTTGATCGGCGTATTTCTGGCTGGCTACGGTGCCGCGCGGTTCTTTGTGGAGTTTTTCCGCCAAGCCGATGCGCAATTTATCACCGAGACCAACCCGCTTGGCTATGTCATCTCGCTCGGGCCAGCGGGCCTGTCCATGGGACAATTGTTGAGCTTCCCGATGCTGCTTTTGGGTTTTGCGATCATCGTGCTGTCCCGCCGGAAGACATGACCAAACTGGCCGATCTCATAACGCGCCAAATCCTTGAAGACGGCCCGATGAGCCTTGCCAGCTACATGCAGCTTTGTCTGCTGCATCCGCAGCATGGCTATTACGCGACCCGCGATCCGCTGGGGGCAGAGGGCGATTTTACGACCGCGCCAGAAATCAGCCAGATGTTTGGCGAGCTGTTGGGGCTGGCGCTGGCGCAGGCTTGGATCGATCAGGGTAAACCGTCTGATCCCATACTGGTCGAGCTTGGCCCCGGACGCGGGACGTTGATGCGCGACATGTTGCGCGCGACCGGTGGCGTGGCGGGGTTTGCGCCGAAAATCTATTTGGTAGAGGCCAGTGCCACCCTACGCAAGGTTCAAGCTGATACGCTCGCAAACCACGATGTTACCTGGGTTGAAGGCATCGACAACTTGCCCGACACGCCGATCTTTTTGGTCGCCAACGAATTTTTCGACGCGCTTCCGATCCAGCAATATCAACGCAATCCCAATGGATGGTCGGAACGGCGCATCTCCGCCTCGGAGGGGTTTGCGTTTGGACTGACTGAACCAAGGCAAGTTGCCGCTTTGGCCCATCGTCTGGAAGACACCAAACCCGGCGATATTGTCGAGATTTGCCCCCAAGCCGGTCCAATTCTTGAAGCGATCTCAAGACGGATCGAGGCCCATGGCGGCGGTGCTATTATCGTCGACTACGGCGACTGGCGATCCTTGGGCGATACGTTTCAGGCGGTTCAAAACCACGCGCCGGTCTCGCCATTTGAGACCCCTGGGGAGGCCGATCTGACCGCGCATGTCGATTTTGAAGCTTTAAGCCGGGCAGCCAATTGCAAGGTCAGCGATATGGTGACGCAAGGCGTTCTTCTGGAGCGCTTAGGCATTGTGCAGCGCGCGCAAGCACTTGCTCGCAACCTCAGCGATACCGCCCTTGAAAATCACATTGCGGGGTTCGAACGCTTGACGCATCCTGAGAAAATGGGACATTTATTTAAAGCCATCGCGCTGACACCGAGATCTGCCCCAGACATGCCGGGATTCGCCCCTTGACGCTCGAGATTATCACCTCTGACAGCTTGGCCCCGTTCCATCACGGGTTTTTCACCCGACGCGGCGGGGCGTCATCGGGGGTTTATGCCGGGCTGAATTGCGGCTTTGGCTCCACTGATCAGCGCGAGGTTGTTGCGACCAATCGCGCAAGGGTCGCAGCTGCGATGGAGGTGCCGGCGGGCGCACTCGTCTCGGTCCACCAACATCATTCCGCCGATGTCGTCACGGTGGATGGCCCGCTTGCGGTGGCCCCGAAAGCCGACGCGATGGTTACCGCGACACCTGATCTTGCCCTCGGCATTCTGACCGCAGATTGCCAGCCGGTGTTGTTTGCCGATGCTGATGCCGGGGTCGTAGGTGCCGCCCATGCCGGGTGGAGCGGTGCAATGGCTGGCGTTCTTGAAAACACCGTTGAGGCGATGATCGCACTTGGCGCAAAGCGCGACCGGATCAAGGCCGTAATCGGTCCCAGTATCAGCCAGCCCTCCTATGAGGTCGGACAGGAATATTTCGAGCGATTTCTGGATGACGACCCGGAAAACGCCCGCTTCTTTGCAAATGGGTCCGGCGACAAGTTGCAATTCGATTTGCCGGGCTACGGGCTGTCAAAGCTGCGCGCCGCCGGGGTGTCCGCCGAATGGACGCGTCATTGCACTTACCGCGAACCGGATCGGTTCTATTCCTACCGGCGCTCCGTGCACCTGAAGGAGGCCGATTACGGTAGGCTCATTTCTGTCATAAAGGTCTAGTCCCCGAGGCGGTCATATTCCTCAATAAAGGGCTTCAGATCGGCCTCATACTTCTGCCACGCCATTGTAGAAGAAGCATAAATCGGCTGCCTGATTTGCACGGAAGACAGCGTTTTGACCCGCGTGCGGTTCTCGTGAAATGACAGGCACTGGTCTTCCCACGGCAGCCCTATGGCCTCGATCAACGCGCGCGATTGCGCCTCCGGATCAGCGATCAGATCCTCGTACTGAATCGTGGTGAACGCCTCCGGGCAGGTTTCCGTCCAATACGCCATCTGCGCCTCGAACAGGCGCGTAAACCGCGCGATATTCCTAAGGTTGGTTGAATAGCGATGCAGCCCAGGCCGAAACAGGTTCTTGTAGATCGAAAACGCATTGTCGCGCGGGTCGCGCAGTACAACGACGATCTTCGCATCCGGCAGCATCCGCCGCACGAGGCCGATATTGGCAAATGTCGAGATCGACTTGTCCGTCACATGCGCCCCGCCCGACACTTTGTTCAGCGCCGAGATATAGGCCTTGCCATGGCCCTCCAGCACGTTCGACATCGCGGCGTCACTGCCAATGGCCCCGGCATGTTTGCGGAACTTTGAAAGCTCCGGACCTAGTTCGCCAAGCTCCCCCCCGGCGGTGACGCTGGAATGGGCCGCGATGATCTGTTCGATCAATGTCGTTCCAGAGCGCGGCATCCCGGTAACGAAAATGGGTTTTGAACTGGCATGGCCTTGGGCATCTGGAAACTTTTCTTCCAGACGCGCAGCAAGCTCCCTTATCTCTGCCAGATCGGTTTTGTCGGCCTCGTAGCCGTAGGGGAAATCCTTGTCGAAATCGCGGTTTCCGACGCTTAGATATTTGAAAACCTTCGGCGTTTCTTCCGTGTCCTCCATCGCCTTGGCCAGTGCAAAGGCCAGATAACGCCGGTCCGGATGTTTTGAGGATTTTTGCTCCAACAGCTTCTGCATGTCAGCGATCAATGGATCATCCGCCTGAAGTTTCTGAATGCTGGCGTAGGCATGATAAAGCTGCCCGTTTTCCGGTTGCAGTTTTATCGCCTGACGGGCGGCGGCCACGGCACGTTCAAACTCGCCGGTATCGCGCAGCAAATCCGCCATCTGCGCGATTAGACGCACCGATTTGGGGAAGGCTTTGAGCCCGTCTTCATAGCAAGACAGGGCTTGCGGCACATCGCCTTCGGCAGCTATTGCGTCTGCCAATTCGGCGAACAGCCGTTCGGGTGCGATACCCTCCGATTTTGCTGCCTTGAAAAACGCAACCGATGGCTTGCCCTGACGTTTGGCCAACCGTGCTTCAAAATAGGTCGCGAGGGCGGTGGCCCCCAAGGCCGACTTGGCCCGCGCCACCATCTTTTCGACCCCGGCAAGGTCAGGATGATCCAGCGCAATATCCATATAGCTTTGCCAGATCACTGGTTCTGATGGGCGCAAATTCAGTGCTTTTTCGAAGGCTTGTGCGGCATTGGCAAGCTTGCCCCGCAACGCAAAAACCTCACCTAAATTGAAGTGAACTTCTGCCAGATCGGGCCGTGCAGATTGCAGCTTTAGAAAGCCCCGCTCCGCATCGCTTAAGCGCCCCTCAGCGCGTGCTTTGCGCGCAGCAGCGAACTGCGCTTTGATCTGATCATTGCTGAGGTTTGCCATTCGAAAATCAGACGCAGATCAGGCGGTTTCAGCCAATCGCGCCTCGACGATTTCAAAGGGCACACCGGGCTCGTCCTTGGCGCAGCGGATCACCAAAGATGTCTTTACACTGGCGACATTCTCGGCCGAGGTCAGCTCTTCGGTGAGGAAGGTCTGGAAGGTGCTCAGATCGGGGGCCACGCATTTGAGGATGAAGTCCACCTCCCCGTTCAGCATGTGACACTCCCGTACCAAGGGCAGTTCGCGGCAGCGTTTTTCAAACGCAGCCAGATCGGCCTCCGCCTGACTTTGCAGGCCTACCATGGCAAAAACTTGCACTTCAAAGCCCAAAGACCGGGACGCGACATCGGCGTGATAGCCTTGGATGAAACCACTTTCCTCAAGCGTTCTGACCCGGCGCAAGCAGGGCGGCGCTGATATGCCCACGCGCTTGGCAAGCTCAACATTGGTCATCCGACCGTCTGCCTGAAGCTCCGCAAGAATCTTGCGGTCAATCTCGTCGAGTTTGGAAATCGCCATTTCATCTCCCCCTTTACAATAACTTACCAACAGGTCAGGTTGCACGCAATAATATTTCACAACTGCGCAACATTTAGTCGCATGAGGTAAAATCGAAGGCCTATTTGAAAAACCGGGCCCCGCCCCCTTTCAGCCTCATGCGGCTGGCTTTATATGTTGCGAACCGCACTGCCAAACTGGCTATCTGAGGGGGCCTAAAATGTCTGAGACGCGTCACACGAAAGTACTCATCATCGGGTCCGGACCAGCCGGATATACCGCAGGTGTCTATGCCTCACGGGCAATGCTTGATCCGATCCTTGTGCAGGGGATTGAGCCGGGTGGACAGCTGACCACAACGACCGAAGTTGAAAACTGGCCGGGTGATACCGAAGTGCAAGGCCCCGACCTGATGGTACGGATGGAGGCCCATGCCAAGGCGATGGGCACCGAGATTCTCGGCGATATCATCAGCGATCTGGACCTGTCGGAGCGGCCTTACAAAGCAAAGGGCGACAGCGGCACGCTTTACACTTGCGACGCGGTGATCCTTGCGACGGGTGCGCGCGCGAAATGGCTGGGGCTTCCGTCTGAGGACAAATACAAAGGCTTCGGTGTTTCCGCTTGCGCGACCTGTGACGGTTTTTTCTATCGCGGCGAGGAGATCGTCGTGATCGGCGGCGGCAACACGGCCGTGGAGGAAGCGTTGTTTTTGACCAACTTTGCCTCGAAAGTGACGCTGATCCATCGCCGTGACGAGCTACGCGCCGAGATGATCTTGCAAGACCGTCTGAAAAAGAACCCCAAGATCGAACCACTTTGGTTCCATCAACTTGAAGAGGTACTGGGGGAGGACAATCCAACAGGCGTCACAGGCGTTCGGGTGAAAAACGTCAAGACCGGTGAAATTTCCGAGGTGCCGTGCAAAGGCGTGTTTGTGGCCATCGGCCATGCACCGGCCAATGAATTGGTCAAGGACGTGCTGGAAACACATATGGGCGGCTATGTTGTTACCAAACCGGACTCCACCGAGACCTCGATCCCCGGTGTCTTTGCGGCGGGCGATTTGACCGACCACAAATACCGCCAGGCCGTGACCAGCGCCGGGATGGGATGCATGGCTGCATTGGAAGCCGAGCGTTTCTTGGCCGAGCACGGACCAGACGCCAAAGATGACGCGCAAACCGCAGAGAAAGCCGACGCCCTCGCGTGAATTCTGCACTCTTAGCTTGAACTGACCGTAATTCGCTTGCTAGACGCCTTGCTAAAAGGCGCGCGAGCATCGTGTGCGATTGTTCTCAGAATTGAAAGAAGTCTTGATGAACCCGCCAAACCTGACCCCGATCCCGGAACTTTATGTCTCTTACGAATCTGCCCAGAAGCTGAAATTAGAAGCCGCTGATTTGCCGTCATGGGACCTGACGCCTCGGCAAATCTGTGACTTGGAACTGTTGATGAATGGCGGTTTCAATCCGCTGAAAGGCTTTCTGACAGAGGCCGATTATGATGCGGTCTTGGACACGATGCGGCTGGCAGATGGCACGCTTTGGCCGATGCCTATCACGCTTGATATTGGCGAGGCGTTTGCCGCGGGGATTGAACCTGGTCAGGACATCGCACTGCGCGATCAGGAAGGGGTTATCCTTGCGATCATGTCTGTCACTGACAAATGGACGCCCAACAAATCCCGCGAGGCCGAGAAGGTTTTTGGTGCCGATGACATCGCACATCCGGCCGTAAATTACCTGCATAATCAAGCAGGTAACGTCTATCTTGGCGGTCCTATTACGGGCATCCAGCAGCCCGTTCATTATGATTTCAAAAGCCGTCGTGACACGCCAAATGAGCTTCGCGCCTATTTCCGCAAACTTGGCTGGCGGCGTGTGGTAGCGTTCCAGACCCGCAACCCGTTGCACCGCGCCCATCAGGAACTGACCTTCCGCGCGGCCAAGGAACAGCAGGCAAACCTGCTCATTCATCCCGTGGTTGGACTGACCAAACCGGGCGATATCGATCACTTTACCCGCGTGCGCTGCTACGAGGCTGTGCTGGACCAGTATCCAAGCTCTACGACCTCCATGAGCCTTCTGAACCTTGCCATGCGTATGGCTGGCCCGCGCGAGGCGGTCTGGCATGGCCTGATCCGCAAAAACCATGGCTGCACGCATTTCATTGTTGGCCGCGACCATGCGGGGCCGGGCAAGAACTCCGCCGGGGAGGATTTCTACGGGCCATATGATGCTCAAGACCTGTTCAGGGAGCATCAGGATGAAATGGGCATCGAAATGGTCGATTTCCGGCACATGGTCTATGTGCAGGACCGCGCGCAGTATGAGCCCGCCGATGAGATCAAGGATAAGGACAATGTCACGATCCTGAACATCTCCGGCACAGAATTGCGCCGCCGCTTGTCAGAAGGCTTGGAGATCCCCGAATGGTTCTCCTTCCCGCAAGTGGTCGAAGAGCTGCGCAAATCGCGCCCGCCCCGCGCCAGTCAGGGCTTCACCGTGTTCTTCACCGGGTTCTCCGGGTCCGGCAAATCCACGGTGGCAAATGCGTTGATGGTTAAATTGATGGAAATGGGCGGCCGCCCCGTTACGCTTCTGGACGGCGATGTGGTGCGTAAAAACCTGTCTTCCGAGCTTGGGTTCTCCAAAGAGCACCGCGACCTGAACATCCGCCGGATCGGGTATGTCGCGTCCGAGATCACCAAGAACGGTGGTATCGCCATCTGTGCCCCGATCGCGCCTTATGCGACCACCCGACGGGCCGTGCGCGAAGATATTGAGAGTTTCGGGGCCTTCATCGAAGTGCATGTCGCGACCTCCATCGAGGAATGTGAGCGGCGTGACCGAAAAGGGCTTTATAAGCTGGCGCGCGAAGGAAAGATCAAGGAATTCACAGGAATTTCCGACCCTTACGATGTTCCCGAAAACCCGGAGCTGCGGCTAGAGACTGAGAATGTCGAAGTTGATCACTGCGCCCATCAAGTGATTTTGAAGCTTGAACAGATGGGCCTTGTGAAAGGCTAAGCACGCCCGCGCACTGAGTGTTTCGTTAGCAACAGGGTACCACGTTCGCGCGCATGTTTTAATCAAGATTAACGGCCGGGCAAGTATCTCTCTGGCCATGATCAACACATTTCCCTTCCGCCCGGCAGCCCCGCGGTTTCGTTTGCTGATGTCCATCATTTGCGCAGTCAGCATCCTGTTTTTGATGGTTGCGATGGCGTTTTTGTTTCGCGAGACTGCCAACCTTGGCAGCGCCCGCGCTGTCGCACAGGAAAATATGCGGATCGTCAATGAAGCGTTGAATGCCTCCAAATCCGTCAAGCTGGCGCGCCTGCAATGGATGCTTGATCCAACGCCTGCGCGTCTGGCAGAATTGGCGCTCCAAAAAGGACAGCTTCTGGACTTGCTGTCCCGCTCAGCTGTCGCGAACGCCCCAGGCGGCCCATCCCACAACATGACCGAGGCCTTGCGCCTTTTCCAGCTGGTTGAACCCGCGGTGGAAGGCTTGAGCTCCGCTGACATTCGTCGGTCCTATTTTGGCGGTGTGCTCGCGCAGCGCAGCGATCAAGTGATTGAGGTCCTTAAGCAGGAACGCGCGCGCCTTCAGGACCAAATCGCAACCCGCCGGGCGCGTGAGTTGAACAACCAAACGCTGATTTTGCAGGCCTCCCTCGTTCTGGGGACACTCGTGGTCGCGCAAGCCGCGCAGATGACGCTGAGATTCCGTCACGAGAAGGCCGCCGCCATGCGCGAGACATACCTTGAAAAGCTGGCCCAAGAGCGTGACCGCGCCGACATTCTGGCCCGCGAACTTAGCCACAGGGTCAAGAACCTCTTTGCTGTTATCGCCTCCATTGTCACGATGACTGCACGCGGCGAAACGGACGCGCAACTGGCCGCCCAAAAGGCCTGCGCGCGGATTAATGCGCTCGCCGTTGCGCATAATCTGGCGACGCAGAATGACATCAGCGAAAGCCGCGGCCCCTATACTGTTTCTGATCTGCTGAACCGCGTGGTGGAACCGTTTTGCTCCAATGACGGCACACTGATTATCAAAGGCAGCAATGTAATGCTGAAACCTGCGATGGTAACGCCACTTGGCCTGATAGCGAATGAATTGGCGACGAATGCGTTGAAATACGGGGCCTGGTCGACGCCGTCCGGCACGGTTACGATTGACATAAATTGTTTTCCTCAAAGCGCAATGATTTCCGTGCTTTGGGCAGAAACCGGCGGCCCCGTCCCGCATGAACCTTGCGAGAATACCGGGTTCGGGACCACGATGATTGATCTTTCGGTCCGCCAAATCGGCGGCGTTCTGGATCGGGTCTGGCTCCGGGAGGGCTTACAGCTGCGAATTTCGTTTAAAGGGGTGACGTGATGTCTCAGGAACCACGCAATATCGCTGGAAAATACATACTCATCGTTGAAGACGAGGCCCTGTTGGCGTTCGATCTGTCACAATCGGTGCAACGCGCTGGCGCAACTGTGCGAGGCCCCTGTGACACGATCGAAGACGCGGTCGATTTGGCGTCAGCCGTCCAAATTGAGGGCGCAATCCTTGATGTCGATATTCGCGGTGCCCCTGTGTTTCCGGTGGCCGATATTCTGGAAGCAAAAGGCGTTCCGATTGTCTTCCATACCGGACGCGCGCAGACGACTGATATAAAGGGGCGGTATCAGGCGAGCCAGATTTGTGAAAAACCAACCTCTACCGACGCGCTTTTGGGCCTTCTGGAGCAGGCATTCACGGGTAGGACGACACAAGATTAGGCGTCCCACCCGATAGATTAATGGACTGTTACCGGCGAAAAATCGTTCTGCCGCGCCAAAGTGAATGCAAGTTGGCGATCTTTAACCAGTGCTAACCGCTCGCCATCAGGCGCATGTACGGCGAATATCTGGTCGATATTTGGCGTTTCTTGCTGGACGTCTTCGGGCAAGTCGGCCACGTCGACGGGACGGACATACACAATCCGCTCAGCGATGCCGGTGTTCAGGTCAAAGTCGAATTTCGGTTTTTCAGACTGGGTCATTGGGTGCCCTTTCCCTTACCTTTTCCAATTTCAATGGTCTGGATAACGGCTTCTGGAACCGACCGTTTCAGATCAATATGCAGCAAGCCGTTTTCCGTTGTTGCGCCGTCAACGTCGACCCCATCCGCCAAAACGAAGGCCTTCTGGAATTGCCGACCCGCAATGCCGCGATGCAGGAAAATACGGTCATTGTCAGCCTCAGGTTGGCGACCCCGGATCACCAGTTGCCGGTCTTCGAGCGTGATCGAAAGATCCTCATCTGAAAACCCCGCAACGGCAAGGCTGATACGAAACGCATGTTCGGAAGATTGTTCGATATTAAAGGGCGGGTAGCTGTCATTTCCGGACTTCGCAGTCCGTTCTACAAGACGTTCCAGCTGGTCAAAACCTAACAAGAACGGATGCGCCCCAAAGGCAAGTTTTGTCATCGGCACAGTCCTTTAAGCTCAGCGACTTTGCTATTTTCGGCCCCTTTCAGGCGACCGTCACCCAAATTTGGGGATTTTGACCCGATTGTGCAACCCTGAGCGCCCTAATTTCCTTTGTCCAACACGCAAAATCGCGTATCAAAAAGGTCCGCCTCC